>JBEBHM010001178.1:0-1985 GCA_040080875.1 Pirellula sp. | reverse complement strand
CATTTCGACCACTTAATATAGTAATAAAATATTAAATAAGCCAACGCGCCTCAAGTCCCTACCACTTCGGGACGATTTTTCCGGGAATTTCGCTGGCTTCTGAGGTGCACAGTGAGTGCCGTTTGCCTAGCGGTAAGGCTGATTGGAAACTGGAAACGCCTGGGACAATCCCCCAATGCTGCTGGTCCTTGAACGATTGGGGAGTTTTACTCTGACTCTACCGGGACATTTGTTCTACGCTGTCGAGTCCTAGTTTCTTCATTTTTTTGTACAGGGTGGTCCGATTGATGCCTAGTTGATCGGCTGTTTCATTGCGATTCCAACCGTTCGAACGCAAAACCTGCAGTATGATGCTTCGCTCGGGCCCCTCAAGGGCTTCGCTCAACGTTTGTCGTGTCGGGATCTGCGTAGCATCGTTGGGGGGTATGTGTGCGCAGGACGAAGACCTGGCACTCACACTTGACTTGGTTGGGCTGGCTTGTGAAAACGCGGACTGGCCGTTCACGGCGCGGGGCAACGATTCCGTGTCGATCGATTTCGACTTAGTAAGCAGTACAGAGCGTTGGATCGCATTTTCCAATTCGCGAATATTGCCAGGCCAAGCGTATTCCAACATGGTGTTCATGGCTTCGGTTGTAAATCCGTCCACATCGCGTTGGTACTCGGCACAAGCTGAGCGCAGAAAGTGTTCCGCCAGAATGGGTATGTCGTCCGGACGCTCTCGCAATGAGGGCAATTCGATGTGGATGACATTGACTCGATAATAGAGATCCTGCCGGAAACGCCCTTCGGCGACCGCGACTTCTAAATTCTCGTTGGTGGCTAGGATGGTGCGTGTGTCGACCGAGATGGTCTCTGTTCCGCCGAGTGGCTCGAATTGCAGTTCCTGGAGAACTCGCAAGAGTTTGACTTGCAGCGCCTGGGTTGCGGTCCCGATCTCGTCGAGGAACAGCGAGCCTTTGTCCGCTTGCTGAAACTTGCCGATCTTGTTGTGAGTTGCACCGGTGAACGAGCCAGCCATGTGGCCGAACAATTCGCTTTCGAGCAGTGTATCGGGCAGCGCTCCGCAAGCCACTTCCACAAACGGGGCATTGCGACGAGTCGACTTCTTATGAATCGCCCTTGCGATCATGCTTTTGCCGGTTCCATTTTCGCCAGTGATAAGGATCGTGGCCCGCGAATCCGCGACTTTGTCGATCATGTCAAAGATCTTGAGCATCCGCAGATCGTGGCTGACGATGCTCTCCAATCCGAAACGGCGATCGAGGGCTTCTTTGAGCCTTGTGTTTTCGTCGGAGATATCTTTTTGTTTCAGCGCTCTCTGAATGGCGGTATGCAACTCGTCGTCGATGATCGGCTTGGTCAGAAGTTCAAACGCGCCGGCCGCGATCGATTCACGAGCGGCGTCGGGACCTGCGTAGCCGGT
Source organism: Pirellula sp. (assembly GCA_040080875.1). Taxonomy (GTDB): domain Bacteria; phylum Planctomycetota; class Planctomycetia; order Pirellulales; family Pirellulaceae; genus JBKCUI01. Next base: position 559 of record JBEBHM010001178.1, on the reverse strand, counting down.
CATCATCAAAATTGGCAGGTCAGGGAATCGTTTTCGAGCCTTGCGAAGAAACTGAATACCGTCCCCGTCGTCAAATCTTATATCGCAGAGCATCAGGTCAAACGGTTCGCGAGCGAGAAGCTTGGTCGCTTCGTCGATACTCGAGGCCGTCGCGACCGAAAATCCCTCGCTTGCCAGCCATTCTGACATCGATTCCAGCAACCATCGATCGTCGTCGGCGACGAGCAGTCGGGCCTTGGCTTCTTTACTTCGGTTCGGTTTTGACATAGCGAGCAAGCGTGCTGTTCCAGAAACATGATGTGTACAGATCGAGCACATGCTCGACTTGATAACATAGGTTGACTTTTCGCATCACTGCGACTCGAACGCATGTTTCTTGCAGTCAACACGGTCAAGTTTGCCCGAACCGCGTTGAAACAACCGCAAAATCGCTAAAATAGGAATAACAAGCTGAGACCCAAACGGCACTTTGGAATATCCTAGTGCGTTGTCCAGCTTAGATTTTTGGGTAGTGGACCTTGTTAAAGGTCCTGTGGTTCAGGGATCTTTAACAAGATCC
>JBEBHM010001177.1:0-1987 GCA_040080875.1 Pirellula sp. | reverse complement strand
CCCTCCACCAAAAATCCCTGCGGAAAACAGCCCGACAATTTTGTCGATTTCAGTTCGTTCATTGGCCGCAATGACGATCGAACCACTGGCGGTGTATTGGCCAGCTCCTGCGCTCGCAATCGCGTCTCGTGCGTCGTCCCCAATCCACGCACGTGTCGTGATGTTGAACACATGTACAGCCGCATCGGCAGCCACCGATACGGATCCACTAACCGAAACACCGGCAGCGACGGATGTTATGTCCTCAATCGAATCCGCTGTTACGAAGATGTTCCCTTCGGCTGAAACAGTCGAACCGGATTCGATCATGGCGATCGTGGTTTTGGTAATCTTTGCAACGTCGGCACCAAATCCTAAAGCGGCCGCGGCGGAGCCTGAAAGCGAGCCCGCAACAGATACGATGATCGTGTTATCGGCGGCAGTTACAGAAACGAGGGACTCACCTGATGCCGCCCCGTTGCTGCTTGTTATGGACGTTGATCGCCCGATCGTCGCCATCGTCGTTTCGGTCAAGTCGATTACGGTGGCTGAGCCTGCTATTCCTGCTGAACCTCCGCCGGCCGCCGAGGCAGAGACGCCCACAATGTCTTCGCTCGACGACGCACTGATGCTAAGGCCTGTTCCACCTGCCGTGACATTGGCTCCATCGGCTATCGAAGCCAAAACAGTATCGGTGTGGACTAAAGTCGAGTTTCCCGCACCGATGCCAGCCGTGCCTCCAAGACCCAATGATGCGCCGAGGCCCGTCAATTGAAAGTTCCCGACCGCTGAGAGCGAGATTGCCCCGGTGCTCGAAACGACGAGCGGTACGGCAACACTCGACTCAAACAAAGCTCGACTGCCGCTGTCAACTATGTAGAGGGTTGACGAGCCGGCAATGCCCGCGGAGGCACCGATGCCTGCATTCGTAGAAACTGTATCGTAGTTATCCGTATTGATCGCAGTGAGGGCAATGTTTCCTCGGGTCGACACATTTGCACCTGCACCGATGACGGCTCGCGTATCTTTGCTGACCAGTCCGAGGTCAAGCCCTGCCCCGACTCCGGCTGCACCCAATGCAGCGCCAATCGATCCCGCGAGGCTGGTCAACGATGTGATGTCTTCGGCCCGAATGGTCAACGATTGAGTCGTAACGCCAACGATAGTTACGTCCTTGTTGATTTGTGATCCAGGGGCAATGGTCGCTTGCGTTATGAATGTGTAGTCGTTGATAATGGCTGCTCCGGCCACTCCAACATTCCCACTGCTGATGCTCCCAGCAACAGCCATGCTGGTCACCGTTGGGTCGTCTGCTGTCGACAGTAAAGGCAAGTCGACTTTGGTCGTCCCGAGCGTCAACTTCGAAGTAACACTTAGTGCGTTGGCTGCATCCGCATTGCCGCCCAAACTTGCCAATGTTGTTGGTGAAATCACTCCGATGGCAACGGCGGCTCCCGCTGCCAGCCCGCTTGAGAAACCGACTCCGGCTGCAACCGTTTGCGGATTGATAAAAGCCTCGGATCGAATGGTTAGATTGCCTGTCGATTTCAGTTGGCTGTTGGAGTTGCTGGTTGCCGTATACTGTTGTGTAACAACATTGATCGCAACCGAGCCTGCGATTCCCAGATTGTTTTGCCCACCGCCGGCTGCCGCCCCCCAAGTAATGAAGTCATTGGTCTGGCCCAAAGGAACGATGGACTCCGCGGTGATGGAACTACCGCGCACGATCGAGTTCGAACTGATGTCCGCCCGGTTCAATTCGCCCGCGAATGTCAACGCGATGCCTGCACCGATGTTGTCATTGGAATCAAGCGTGACTCCTGTTCCGGTTGCTTTTGTTGAGGCATCGAAGTGTCCGACAGACGAAACGATGACCGATCCGGGAGTGGTGACATCGGCACCGGATTCGATAGCTGCCTTGTTGATGCTATCGTGCAGGTTGATCCCGAGTGCACCAGCGATGCCCAACGCGCTCGAGTTCGTACTGGATTTTGTAGAAGCTTTATTG
>JBEBHM010001176.1:0-1987 GCA_040080875.1 Pirellula sp. | reverse complement strand
GTGGGAGGGGCGGCAGGCGCAATCCTGCCGCCTCGACCCGATTTCGCCTTGTAATGGCCGCGACTGGGATGTTTTGCGTCATAAATGAACCTTATCGTTTCAAGGTTTGCATGACAATCTCCGTTATGAAGAACGAGATGGCAGTTAGCGCACACAAGCATCAAGTCGTCAGTTCGATTGATAGTTGCGGCGCTCAACTCCGCCAAAGGAGTCAAGTGGTGAACCTCTATCAGTCCACGTCCAATGACTCCATAAGCCGATTCAAAATCAAAGCGGCACAGCTCACAAAACAAGCTTCCATGCGCTGCTAGAAACTCCTCAATCTTGGCTTGGCGCAAATTCCGATCACGCTCCTTGGCAATATGGACGCGAATGATCTCACTCCCTTCGAATGCGTAAATGTCGCGCTCGAATGACTGGCGGTCTCCGTGAGGCCTGTAGCTCCAATAATCTGAACTTAATTCAGTGGGAAGCTGTGCGACCATCTCTTTGCGGAGTTGGATCGCCAACTCTTTTGCTCGTTCCTCGCCATGTTGACTGACATAAAATGCCTTGTTCTTGCGCTTGCCATCGGCTGCACACCACGCCGCAATCCAAACGTCGTAGCGGTGCCCCTTTACCTTCTTTGTGTCCCGACGAACTCCAGTGATTCCCGAAGTGTTATTCCCCTTCCGAATCTCGACATATTCTCGGCGATTCGGGGGCGGCAGGAGACGCCGAGCTTCTTCATGCCATGCCTTAGCGGCATCAAAAGATGCCTCGGCTGAGCCGTAGGCTGAGTCGAAGAAAGTTTTTGAGAAAAGCACCTTCTCCCGCGAGTAGCGGGCGAGCCAACCGTTCGAAACGCTCTCATACTTTAAGCGCGAAATTCCTCGTGTGCTTTCTAAAGACATAAGGTGAACGGTCAAGGATCAGGCGACGGGGAGGACTGGACGTTGCTGACACGACAGATAGCCTTCGAGCCGTTGCCTGCACCCGTTTTGGTCGCCCTTGTTCTAGCAGTGGTCATGTTCATGGTCCTTTGGACTCTCCAAAGTCGTGGCCAGATGTGAGCGAATGATACTCTCGAAACCATCTGAAGAATCGGGTATAGGCATCATGGTCATCCTCGCTGTTCATCGAGATCAGGCTACTCCATGAAATGTTCTCCCCGCCGATCTTGCAAACCTTGGAACGCTTGAGCCACCTAGTGAAGTGAATGCCAAGCAACAGACTCGGCAAACCGTGAGTCGAACATGCCATGTCGTATCCTTCAAAGTATAGTTCGAGCGACACCAGACTGTCGTATTGGAGATACATCCCAGGACGCCTCTCGATGTTCCGCAAATGCTCGTAGAAGGACGGTGGCTGTGGTGTCGTCTGGCCGTGATCGGTGCTACTCATTCGGATTTTCGGCGCTCAGTGATCTGATGATGGCATCAAATTTCGTTCGAGAAGCGGACATGGATGTTTGGGCGAACGTCTTAGCGCAGGCAACCCCTGGGGGCGGGAAACATGAACGAAGCGAAGGAGATTCTAATTATGAGTGAGCTAGATACTGCACAGAGCCCCAGGGGGTTGCCTGCCGCGCCATTGTTCGCCTTGGTTCGGGCGGTGACCTATCTTCATAAGTTGCATTGGATGGTAAAGCGATGTTGGAAATCGAGACGGCTGCCGCGAATGATCGTAACTGAGTCGAAATGGGAGGCTACTTTCTGGCTGCTGAATCTGCCCTATCGGTTAGTCGACAAAATCGAGTCACGGCGGGGTGGCGTGAGTAAATGTCAATGGGAGTTGGTGTGGCATGACTCGACGCTTATTGGCGGGCGTTCATTGGAGCGCTGCTGGCAATCTGGCGTTCTTGTCGGTGTGCCCAAGATGATGGTGAAGATGATCCACGAACCCATCGCTATCAACGCAACGGGAAACTCGAATGGCGTAGATTCGCCAACCATCGGCAATCAACTGCTGAATCCAATCGCGATGATCGTGGTGAACTTCTGCAACC
>JBEBHM010001175.1:0-1987 GCA_040080875.1 Pirellula sp. | reverse complement strand
CTACGGATCGATTCCGCAGCGATTGCCCCGTTTTTGTTTCGTATGTTTCGAGTGTTTCGTGGTTAAACGTTGCATCGGATTGACCGCTCCTCGTTTGCGAGAAATGGGGAGCGAGTTCGCGTGATACCTCGCTGGTCGCATTCGAGGCAGCATTCGATTGCAAAAAGTGGTAGGATGCGGCGAACGAGCCGATGATGCTTGTTCCTGTTCCCAGCGGACTGAGCGATCCACAGTTCCAATTTCAGCCGGGAGCCGTCGACGCGATCGTCGTACATCCACCCAGCGTCGGAGGACCGAGCGAACGTGTGCACAGTGCAGACAAGAAATTGCTCGCCAGCGATATCCCAGCAGAGTATCTGGCTGAAGGCGTGAAGGCACTTCTGAATCAGGAATTGAACAAATCGTGTCGACAATCGATCCACATTCTCTAACTTTTTGGATGGTCTTCGTCTGTCCGAAGCGTGATCGGACCGCCAAATCAATACGATGAAATTCACTCTCCGACAACTCTTTTTCGCTACTGTTCTCTTCTCATTGTTTTGTAGCCTTGCGATGTACTTGACCACTTCCTACCGCGAACGCCTAGCGATACGTACCGAGTTGCAGACGTTTGGGATTAATGGCGTCGGTTTTGGGCCTCAAAACACAATAAGGTCCATTTGGTCGCACGGTCCAATTCAAGAACAATTCTTGGTGAAGTGCAAACGGTTGGAGGTCGCTGATTTCAAAGAAAACGCGCATGCAGCACAGAGCATTGAGATTCTTGCAAAGATGGACGAAGTCAAGACATTGATTCTATCATTAAGCGATGTGTCGGACACCGAGATCGCGAGGCTTAAGAGCATTCGCGGTCTGAAGCATCTTTGGCTTACCAACACAAGAGTGACCGACGCTTGCATTGATCATCTGGGAGAAATTGAAGACTTGGAGACGATCATACTAGGTGGAACAAGTATCACTCCTCAAGGGATTGAACGACTTCGATCGATGATGCCTCAACTTAGGATAAGATGAACTAACTACCTATGTTCAACTCCAGTGAGCATGGACAGATCTTGCTATCCAATGAATTCGAGTTCAAGGAGGAACAGAACGTGAATCGACCCGCGGCGGAGCAATTGACGGAGCGAGAGCTCGAGGTAATGCACGTTTTCTGGACACGGGGGGAACTCACCGCGCAAGCGGCCCGCGATCAACTGGAATCCGAGGGGCGGGCGCTGACTTATACGACTGTCGCCACTCTGTGCCGGATCTTGTGGGAAAAACAGTTCTTGGAACGTGTCGGCCAATCGCGGCCGTTCAGCTTTAAGCCAGCAAAATCGTTCGCTGAAGTTTCCGGCCACTTGGTCACCGACCTGAATCAGAAAGTGTTTCAAGGATCTCGCGAGCAATTACTGCTGCATATCATCGGCGATCAAAAACTCACGGCGAAAAAGCGAAAACTTTTGGAGCAATTGACGCGTGAAGAAGGAGAATGCAAATGAACCTGCCTTTGACTTCTATGGCTTGGGGAATGATTCAAATCACAGTGCTTTGCGGCGGAGCACTTACTCTGGCTTGGCTTCTACGAGGTCGACGCCCGCAAGTGACGACGGCGATGCTTGCCGGTTGTTGCCTGGCAGCTTTGATGTTGGCCGCCATTGCTTGGTTGCCACAATCCCAGTGGTCACTGGTCACAATGCCCAACGCAATTTTTGAAAAGCAAGTCCACACCAGCAAGCTGACGCTCGATGACAACCAACTGAAACAGCAATCACAAGCCACGATCGAGTCCATCACAGCAATTGCGTCAACCAGCGAGCAAGTCTCCGACAATCTCTCGCGATCTTCCGCTGGATCTCGCGTAGCGGCCTGGATCTTTGCACATGTGCAAGGCTTTGATGAAAGCGTGCGATCTGCCGAACGAGCTGGCAGTGTTCGCGTATCCCAATGGTCCGCTCGAACCATCGCGTTTTTTCTAGTTGGGTTTGCCCTCATGACTGGACTC
>JBEBHM010000410.1:0-7666 GCA_040080875.1 Pirellula sp. | reverse complement strand
GCTCGGTTGGGGGCAGAGGTTATCTTCATGACCTTGCTTCCGCCACCGCGATCGCGATTGCAGTGCCGGAGGTCGGAGTCGTATCCTCGGAAATAGGAGTTCGCATTTCCAGCCGAAATACGGCACCAGTCATTTCGAAGCCCTTGCCCCTGAACATCGACGAAGACTCGCCATTGCAGTTGGACTTCTCCAGCTTGGCAGGGTCAGATGCCAACGGTGATTCAATAGTTTATTTGGTCCGTAGTTCTGCCACTTTCGGTTCTGTCCACTGGAACGAAAATGGAACCGGCGTCTATGTCCCTAACGCCAACGCAAATGGACAAGAAACGTTCTTGGTGCAAGCCTACGACGGTTTGGATTGGTCAACCCCACAATCCATTGAGATCCATGTGAATGCCCTGAACGACGTGCCAACCACAATCCTATCGTCGGTAAGCACGCTTTCTGAAAATCCAAGCAAGCAAGCCGTGTTGGCGAGCATTCATGTGGATGACCCGGACGCTGATTCCAATTACGAATACTTCGTTGATGATTCTAGATTTAACATAATTGATGGATTCCTGAGATTTGTGTCGGGAACTCTGAGCTTCGAAAAAGAACCTATCCTTTTGATTCCGGTCACTGCTGTTAACGGAGCCAACCGATCAGACGTAGTCAAGAAGACCATTACCCTAGGTGTAATCGATGCCAACGATCCTCCCACATCGATTCGAGTTCCTATTGACCTTTCGATCCCTGAATTGATGCCCGGCGCCGAGATCGGATCGATTAGCGTCGTCGACGAAGACGCTAACTCCAATTACGCGTTTGATGTTAAGGATCCAAGATTCGAAGTGGTTGGAGGCGTTTTGCGTTTGAGAAATAATGTGGCGCTTGATTTCGAAGAGGATTCCGAAATCCTTGTTTCCATCGTCGCCAAAGATTCGAATAGTGACGAATCGATCGAAACAACCGTAACGGTTTCTGTTTCTGACCAAAATGATTCGCCGTCCGATTTGTTCTTTAGCTGTATCGAGCAAGTCGAAGAAGGGCAAGAAGGAGTTACGGTCGGATACGCCGAAGTCATCGACTTTGATGCGGGCGAGACCTATACGTTTGCGATCAATGATGATCGATTCGAAATACGTCGAGGTGTAGTTTCATTAAAGCCAGGAACAAGCCTCGCTTATTCAGAGCCCGGCTACATCGATTTGATGGTAACGGCAACCTCGGATCGAAACGGAGAGCAATTAGCAAAAACGTCGAGGCTGTATATCGTTCGAGATTTGACGCCACACCATAACGACGACAATCCTTACGATGTCGATGGAGACGGAAGCATCACTCCGCTTGATCCGCTGATCATCATCAATCACATCAACGATCATGGTGTGGGGCCTTTGGATTCTTTTGGTGAGGGTGAAGGCAACATGCCCGATTTGGATGTGGATGGCGACGGTGCCGTAACGCCCCTTGATATCCTCATCTTGATCAACAAACTAAATCAGATCGCTTTTGCGGTAGGGGAGGGCGAGTCGTCAACTGACGAGCCAGGCGATTCTAGCCAAGCCCCACTCGAGCCCTCGCCAGATCGAATGATGGCCGGCGACACTTCGGTTATTGATAGGACGTTCGCTGTGGGTTATCAGGACGACGAGTTGCAACCGACCTCGACGAGACGGCTTCGACGCCGTTAGTTTGTAACGTAAATCAGGCCAGAACGATTGTCCCCATTCGTTTACGAATAGCGATCCCAATCGTTTCGACGTTTTCCGGAGCAATTGGGACAATAGCTCTACTCTGGTTCCGGAGCGAATGGGACAACGGCTCTGGCTTGGAAAACCATTACGCGACGGCAAAGGTTGAGATCGATTTTACGATGGCGCAATCGTCTGGAAACGTGTGAAATGCTTGCACGAGTAGTTGGCGATCCATCTCAGCGATATGAACGTAGCTGACAGCTCCGAAAGCGATCCGTCCGCTGGAGTCAAACGAATAAACCAGTTCGTTGTCGAGTTGGCTGGATTGGAGTTGGTTATGAACCATCCAGAACATTTCCGTCGAGACACGTTCTAATTCGAATTCCGTGTGGTAGGAAACTCCCAACTTGCCGCAAATCTGTTCGCTTCGCTTGCCCTTGAGGTTGGAGCCAAGAATTCGACGCTTTTGGGGCAAAAGCTGGTGTGCGGAACAAACGACTTCTGTCATTACCACGGAACGACTGACAAAGGTAACAAGGTGCCCTTCGCTGGTAATTTCAATCTTGGCTGAGTATTTGCTTCTGTTGATGCTACGAGATCGAAAAATGCTAAAGAGTTCTGGATGAATCGACCTTCCAAATACATAGAGAGCATGCTCCGCAAGTGTAGGTCGAATCGATATCACGAGGGTTACCTTGGGTTGTGGTTGGAATGAGGGGATGGGAATGAGGAAACGGATTATAGCTCTTGAATTATGTCTCGACCAAGAGCAACTTCGGAACATTTTTTGATTGCACTTTTTTTCTAAATTCATTGCCCACTTGGTGTTGACACATCGGCTGCCGGGCCTCCGCATTCCCATAGATGCTCGAAACCTTGCCGCGGAAATCCATTCGCGTTTGGTTTTTGGTATCATCCGTTGCAGCGTCAGCGACACGCATTCCGATTTAGGTTGGCGAACCAGAACAACTGTGAACTCCTACGACACGAGATTACAACCATGCACGTAGTCATGGCGGCTGCAGAAGCAGTTCCCTTTGCGAAAACGGGCGGACTGGCGGATGTATGTGGAGCACTGCCGCACGTTTTGTCCCAAAGGGGGCATCGATGCAGTATCTTTCTTCCTGCATATCGCCGTGCCTTGCACGCGGGCGTTGCGTTCTCAGACACCCATGTTTCGTTCGTGGTCGATATGGCGGGAAAGCCGATGGCCGCCCGAGTGCTAAAGTCCTCGCTAGGCAATGGCGATGTCGATGTCTACTTGATTGATCAGCCACTTTACTTCGATCGCGATCAGCTCTATGGGGACGAGCACGGTGATTTCCGTGACAATTCGGAGAGGTATTGTTTCTTTTCCAAGAGCGTTGTCGAAGCCATCGATCGCCTTCGGTTGCCCGTCGAGATTATTCATTGTCACGATTGGCAAGTGGGGCTTATTCCAGCGTATCACAAGACAAACTACGGAAACAAGGATTGGTATCGCAACGCGGCCTCCGTCATGACCATTCACAATATGGCGTACCAAGGACGATTTTGGCAATATGACATGACGCTCACTGGCCTCGACTGGCAATACTTCAATTGGCAACAAATGGAGTACTATGGTGACTTAAACCTACTCAAGACAGGTATTGCCTTTGCGGATTACATAACGACAGTGAGTCCGTCCTACGCCAGAGAGATACAAACGCCAACACACGGATGTGGGCTGGATGGTTCGTTAAGAGCCAAAGCCGATCGCATATCCGGTATTGTGAACGGAGTTGACTACCAAGCCTGGGACCCCCGACAAGATCGACACATTGTTCAGCAGTTTTCGTCGGCTGACTGGCTCAGTGGCAAGCGAATGTGCAAGGCAGATTTACAAAAGACCCTCGGGTTGCCCGAACGGGCGCAAGTCCCATTGATTGGACTTGTTGGTCGACTCGCCGAGCAAAAAGGTTGGGACTTGGTCAAGCCTTTGTTGGAAGACTTCGCCGATACGATGGACGTGCAATGGGCCATCTTGGGAAATGGTGAAGCTAGGTTTGCGGACTCACTTTCGGAATTAGCGAGACATCGCCCCGACCGAGTCGGTGTACGATTGGAATTTTCCGATGCTTTGGCACACAAGATCGAGGCTGGGAGCGATATGTTCCTAATGCCCAGCCGGTACGAACCGTGCGGCTTAAATCAGCTTTACTCATTGCGATACGGAACCGTACCCATCGTTCACGCAACAGGCGGCTTGATCGACACGGTGATCCACTTGAACGAAGCGAATTACGCCGACGGGATCGCTAACGGATTTTCGTTTTCCAATTACGACTTTGATTCTCTTAAACAGTGTGTAAAACTAGCGTTAGATACTTATAGCCGCGAACCGCGTGTTTGGGATACACTGGTTCAAAAGGGCATGGCGCAAGACTGGTCGTGGACCAACAGCGCTGCTGCATACGAAGTTGCCTACCAGAGGGCTCGCGAACTCGCCGCCCTTGACGCAAGGCCTTGAGAGACAGTCGCTACCGATGAACGAAACGCGTTACGATTGGTTGTCGGACAGATGGGTGATCTTTGCGCCCAATCGAGAAGAGCGTCCAAATGACTTCCGAAAACTAAAGACAACTTCGTCCACGGAAAAGATAATTTGTCCCTTTTGCTCGGGCGCAGAACATGAGACCCCTGAGCCCACTTTGGTTCTCCCAGCGGCTGATCCCCTGACAACCTCGGACAACTTGAAACTGGATCGCGATATCCACGCTCGTCGCCCATGGCAAGTCCGAGTTGTTCCCAACAAGTTTCCTGCGATTCCAAATTATTCCGTGGATTGTGATTCATCGACCAGAATGGTCGGCCGCGAACCATCGGTTCTGGAAGGGGGCATTCAGCTCAAGTCGCAGCTGCAAACCATCGGTGCGGAACATTTGTTTCAACGCCATGTTCCCAAAGGAGCTCACGAGGTGATCATCGAGTCACCCGAACATGTCGACAGCCTAACTGCATTGTCGATTGATCAGATTGCTTTGATCTTGGAAGCCTACCGAACGCGGTTAATCCATTGGCGATCGCATCGCGAGTTGAAGTACGCGGTTATCTTCAAAAATTATGGGGCCGATGCTGGGGCTTCGCTTGTCCACTCTCACAGCCAGTTGATCAGTCTGGATTTCGTGCCGAGAGATATCGAACGGATGAATGAAAGGTTGTTGTTGCACTACAATCACTACGGGTGCTGTTATATTTGCCAATTGGCCGAAGAAGAGGATGAACGGCGTGAACGCATCTTGCTCACAACCGAATACTTCGTCGCTCTTTGCCCGTTTGCGTCAAGGTTCCCATACAGTTTTTCTATCGTGCCGCGTATTCATCGTTGTTGCTATGAAGAAATCTCCACAAACGAACTTCGGGACCTAGCCGTTGTTATGAAACGGACTTTGTCTGCATTGGAGGCTGCTCACCCCATGGCAGCCTACAATTTTGTATTGCAAACCAGCCCGTTTCGCGTGCAGCACGAGGAATCGTTTCACTGGCGGCTGCGAGTGATACCTAGGATGAGCAAAGTAGCTGGCTTTGAATGGGGGTCCGATTGCTTCATCAATTCGGTCACACCCGAGTTTGCCGCTCAGGTTCTTCGCCAACACCTGGACTGATGGAAGCGGGAATGAAAGCAATTTTCATAAGTAAACAATGGCGGTCGCTTGCGAAATGGTCCGTCACATTTTCACAATGGATTGCATTCGCGAGCTTTGCACCTGACTGTGCCCACGCTCAGCAGTTGCCCCCAAATTCGGTCCCCCCCGACGTCAAGCAATTTGCATTAGGTGATCCATTGAACGAGGATTCGAAACTTTGGAACATCGAGTTTCCGACCCTGGGAGGGAAACAGTTCTGGACCGATTACCGATGGTGGAACGGCTGGCGAGTCCAATTCAATAGTACACTCAAGCATTGGCGTCTACTTGACCCAAAGTCGGTGCGACGGGCTTGGGGAGGTCGAATCGCAGTTCTCGATGAGTTAGAGCGAGTCAATGCCTCCGCCGGACTCGCAGTGGAACCAACAGAGGTTGTCATCCTCGTTCACGGCTTAATGCGCACTGCCAACTCCTTGAAACCCATCGAAATAGAAATCGGGCGCATCGACAAGCAGGCGTTGATCTTGGGCCCCGATCGCGCGATTCCAAGAACCGTCATTTCGTATTCCTATGCTAGTACTCGCGATTCACTTCCCGAACATTCCGCAGCGTTCCGCGAATTCGTCGAAAACCTACCAGGTTCGCCTCGTATCAGCGTCGTTGGGCACAGCATGGGCAATATCGTATTGCGGCACGCCATTGGTGCCTGGCAACGCAACGGCGACCCCAAAAAAATCCTGGTGCGTCTTAATCGAGTCGTCATGCTCGGCCCGCCGAATCAAGGGTCCGCGTTTGCGAATCAGTTGTCTCGACTCGGTCTGTTTGAAGTCGTTACCGGAAGATCCGGTATGCAGCTTGGTCCCACATGGAAGGACGTCGCAAGTTCGCTAGGTACTCCTCCGTGTTCATTCGCTATTGTTGCGGGCGATATCTCGCACAGTCCTATCCAAAACCCACTCCTTCAAGGAGCAAGTGATGGGGTCGTCACCGTCGAAGAAACGGCGCTTGATGGTACGGAAGAATTTGCAATAGTTCCTGTACTTCATTCTTTTTTGGTGAGCGATCCGCGGGTCATCAAGGCGGCTGTTTCCTTTTTGTCAGGAACAGGATTAAAGGCAGCCCTAGATAATCACAATTGATCAGCCAAGAATGACCATCCAACCTCGCTGGTCCGAACAGGATAGTAGCAGGCACTTTCGTGCCGTAGCCATGAAAACGTTTGAATCTACTCTCTACAAAGCTTTGATGGCCTTGACGATATCGAGAACGGCTTGCTGACCGTCGGCGTAGTACATCAACGTATTGGGCATTGCGAACAGCGGGTTGGGGATCCCAGCGAAACCAGGGCTGAGGCTGCGTTTGATGACGATCACGGTACGGCATTTGTCTACATCTATGATCGGCATCCCTGCAATTGGGCTCTTGGGGTCGGTGCGAGCCGATGGATTGACCACGTCATTCGCCCCGATCACGATCGCCACGTCCACGCTGTCAAGCGTCGGATTAATTTCGTCCATCTCCTTGAGTTTGTCGTACGAGATGTCCGCCTCGGCCAAGAGGACATTCATGTGCCCAGGCATTCGACCTGCCACGGGATGGATGGCGTATTCCACATTCGCCCCCTTGGCCTCAAGCACCTTGGCCAAATCTCGGACCGCGTGTTGGGCTTGCGCAACTGCCAGCCCATAACCGGGAACGATAACGACTCGCTGGGCCCCGTCCAAGATCATGGCGATGTCGTCTGGTGAAGTGCTTCGCACGTTGGCATAGATTTCGTCGACGTTAGTGTTGGAGCCGCTTCCTGCCATGACACCAAAAAGTACATTGCCAAGGGATCGGTTCATGGCCTTGCACATGATTTGGGTCAAAATGATTCCGGATGCGCCCACCAGAGCTCCCGAGATAATTAAAACATTGTTGTCGATCACAAATCCAGTCGCAGCTCCAGCAATTCCCGAATACGAATTCATTAAAGAAATGACAACGGGCATATCGGCACCGCCGATAGTATTGACCAAAAATACTCCTAAGAATGAGGAAGCAATGACGATTCCTATGTAACACGCAATCTGGATCCCGGAACTATGTGAAGTCGCGAGGATCGCCATGAGCGACACATTGAGTGCAAGCAAGCCCACATTGATCAACTGCTGGTTGGGCAAACTATACGGCTTCTTGAATTGTGGCCACTCTTCTAGTTTTGCGTAGGCGACCAAGCTGCCCCAGAAGGTAATGGCTCCAATCAGTCCAGAAAGTCCCGTTGCGATCAAGGTGTCGAGCGCGTGATGGGAGTTGTTGAGCAAGTCGCCGAACGCTACCAAGACGGAAGCTCCACCTCCAAGCCCATTGAGGAGCCCGACCAACTGAGGCATGTCGGTC
>JBEBHM010001174.1:0-1988 GCA_040080875.1 Pirellula sp. | reverse complement strand
ATCCTGTTGCGTTCGTTGGGCACGAGGCCCAAGAACGCTTCCGCCAAACCTATTGCGCTGGTTGGGCACGAGGCCCAATGGACGCTACCGACTTGGTTGACCTGCATGAATAAAATCCGGAGAGCGTTGCTTTTTCATTCACTGCGAGGAATGCTAATTTTGGTGTTGGAGGATGTTGCGAGTCTGTTGTCCGACCAGATACTCTCCCATTGCTTCCACTCGGTATGTGTGGCCGAAAACACAAGCCTTTCACGTTCGATAGGCGCAAGCCCTGCCTCGGCTGCTTGAGGGGCTGGTAGCGGAGTGATCGTTCTTTCATCCTCTAAGTCAGCCACAATTTCGACGTCGAATCGTTTTGTTGGCCAAACTAACAACCCTGCTGAATCGATATCATAGGGATGCTGCTGAGTAAGATTGCTTTCAAGCTGTTCTCGTACAAGATCGATGCCGCTTTTGCGATAGAATCCCTCCAATGCATTCAGAAAAGAATTCCCTTGCTCCTTGGAAACCGACTTGAGCCAACCTATTTGAGATAGGCTTGCGATTAGCCATCCACTTTGTTCCTGTAATCGAAGTTGCACGGACGATGCGCCTAGCGTGGGACATTCCAGTTCGATTGAGAAGCTGTTGGAGGCCGCTTCTATGCGCGTACAACGAAGTGGCAGATTCATCCATTCCTTGCACTTCTGAAGCAACGAAATGAGTTCGCGATCGACAAAGGATTGGATCGATTGCTCGACATGGTGAAGCTGCTCTCGAGTCGATCGGCGACTTGTAAACCGACCAAGTGATGCGTCTTGGTGTTCCAGCCTGCGCAGCTTTCGAAAAATCTTTGGTAAAGTCCCCGAATGAAATCCAGGCCGAAGCAAACGAGCTATCGTCTCACCGTGGCTACCAACAGGAACACTCTGCAATCGGTCATTTCGATTCGCAAGATACAGTTTCCAATTCTCCTTTAACTCCCATACCGCAAAGCCAAAAAAGCCTGGTAAGAAGAATATGTTGAACCAAGTTATGGATCGGGCGATGGGAGTCCCAACATACTGACCCAAAAAATGAACCATGTTCCCCTCCAGCATGATGAGTACAGGAAGGAAGATTTTGTGGGCCACGGTCACGACGGGAACATGCTTTACGGGATGAAAGGTAGGCTCAATTAGAAGATTGACGTAGATCCGAATCAAAAAAGAAAGAAAGGACCAAAGTACGCCAAGAATCGCTTTGGCTAGGACCGATAGCCAGTTTTCGTCACTGTGAAATCGAAGCCATTCATCGACCGCATAGAGGACTCGCTCTAATGTGCTCAACATAAAGCGGAAAAAATCCACGACCCAGCCAATGATCGCAAACACCAGGCGAGCTTGTAACTGATGCAACATGTTCTCGATCCAGTCTCTTGTCAACTCCTGCGCGTCGCGTCCAATCCTAGTGTTGAGTATTGCACTCGCTAAAACGGCAATCGCTGTGACCAACCACCATTCAAGCGGCGTTCTTTGAAAAAGCCATGGCAATGTCCGTCCAAGCAACACGGCAACAATCGTCGGCGCAATCACGAACCGCCTAATTCGCACGAATAGATTCGAATTCCATATGCTCGTAAATATGGGAAGCTTCAACAACAAAAGCGGCGTTTCAAAAAGGATTGCTCGCACGATATGCCATGCACTTGAGATCACCCCAAATGAGAACTTTCGAAATGAGCGTGCATGAATAAGGGCCATCAAGAGGAGCCCCAAAATCACTACCAACGAAAAAGTTTCGGTCTGACGAGTTAGAATTTGACCGACAGCCTCGTCTGTCGTTTTCGGTGGCACTGAGACTATCGCTTCCGTGTCACCTGGTAGCCAATCTATTGGCAAGCCTGTACCCTCGTTGGGTTCCAATTGTTTCTGAGTATCGCCGATGGCGAGTTCACTTGGTCGTGCAGCGGATGCAACCGAATCGATTGCCCCTTCGTTGGCAACTGGTCTTTCCGCCCTGCTATCAAT
>JBEBHM010001173.1:0-1988 GCA_040080875.1 Pirellula sp. | reverse complement strand
CTGCTGAAGCTGCTCGGTAGTCATAGTTTGCCAGCAGATGCATCACATTGTTCGCAACGAGTTTTGTACGCGTGACAAAGTGCTTATCAATAGGGAGCAACTCACTTTCACCAGATGGTGAAAAGTTAGCTAAGTTAGACAGCAAGAATCGCATCGTATTGCGAACCGTTCGGTAATGCTCGCCTGCGGCGGCCAGAATGTTGTCACCAAATGGAGCATCTTCCGTGTAGTCAATACTTGCGGCCCACCAGCGCAAAACGTCCGCGCCAAACTTATTGCAGATATCAATGGGCTCTGCAGCCGTCCCGCTCCTTTTAGAAAGTTTGTCGCCCTTCTCTGTGGTGATGAATCCATGAGTGACTATGGCCTTGTAAGGAGCCAAACCCATGACTGCCGTGCCCAAAATCATAGAAACGTTGAACCAGCCACGGTGTTGGTCGCTTCCTTCAGAATAGACGTCGGCGGGCCACTTTTCCTTCCATTCTTCGTGGACATTCCCGCGCAGGACGCACAATGCCGTACAACCCGAATCAAACCAAACGTCGAATACATCGGTCTCTTTGCGGAATTCCGTCTCGCCGGTTTCGGGGTGCTTATAACCATCTGGCAAAAACGTTGATGGGTCGTCTGTGTACCAAGCGTCGCTACCTTTGGTCTCGACCAGTTTCGCGATGGCTTCGATGGCGACTGGGTCAAGAACCGGCTTGTCCGACTCTTTTCCGAAAAGCGCGGGGATTCCAACACCCCAGGGTCGTTGCCGGCTAATACACCAATCTGGGCGACCGGCTATCATGTTTCGGAGCCGCGTTTGGCCCGATTTGGGATACCACTTGATTCCGTTACCTTCGATTTGCGCAAGCATCTTTTGGCGTAGGCCATCGTGATCTAGATTGACAAACCACTGCTCGGTTGCCCGAAAAATAACCGGATTCCCATCTCGTTCCGCATGGGGGTAACTATGTCTGTAATCTTCAATACTGAGAAGGTGCCCTAGCTCTTGAAGTCGGTCAACGACTACCTTGTCGCACTTCTTGTAATAGACGCCCGCGAATTCTCCGGCTTCTTCCGTGAGAACTCCTTTGCTATTAACAGGACACAAGACTGGTAAGCCATATTTCTGGCCAGTGTAAAAGTCGTCTCGTCCGTGACCTGGTGCAGTATGGACGACACCCGTTCCGTCTTCGGTTGTGACGTAATCTGCCAAAACGGCTCGGGAATCGCGTTCAAAAATCGGGTGCTTGAAAACGAGACTTTCTAGTTTCTCACCTTGTAATTCCTGAACGACTTGATATCCACTCCATCCTAGTTTCTCTGCAGTTTTTTCTACCAAGTCCTTGAGTAAAAGGTAATGCTCAGTGCCGACTTTTACGATGGCGTAGCTAAGCTTGGGATGAAATGCGCAAGCCAAATTGGCCGGGATAGTCCAAGGCGTCGTGGTCCAGATTACGGTGAACAGGTTTTCAAGGCTTTTGAGCACGTTCTCAGGGTCCGACTTCAGCGGAAATCGAACGTAAATCGCCTTGCTCGTGACGTCTTGATAGACGATTTCTGTATCCGCTAAAGCGGTTTGGCAGGTGGGCGACCAGAGCACAGGCCGCAACCCCCGATAGACGTACCCTTTGGATACTAAATCGCCGAACACTCGAATGATTTCGGCTTCGTACTTGTACTCCATGGTTTGGTACGACTTGTCCCACATCCCAAAAATGCCAAGTCGTTTGAACTGCTCAGTTTGGAGTTTGATAAAGAACGCTGCGTGCTCTCGACAGGCTTGCCTCAGTTCGGGAATGGTCGGGGTTTTGCCGGCGTCAGTGAGTTTCTTCATTACTGCTTGTTCAATGGGCAAACCGTGATTATCGTAGCCTGGAACATACGGGACGCGGTCACCGAGCATGATGTGTGTTTTCAGAACGAAATCTTTAAGAATCTTGTTGAGAGCCGTACCGATATGGATAGGGGAATTGGTGTACGGCGGGCCATCATGGAGC
>JBEBHM010001172.1:0-1988 GCA_040080875.1 Pirellula sp. | reverse complement strand
GGTCAGGCACGTTGGGGGAAAAAAATCCCTCAACCCATCGATGTGACGGTCGGAGGCGCGCTTGGCAAACGGCGTCGTTACGTTCTCGGCAACCATTCCAATTTGTACGTGCTGTCGAGAGCGGGCGGACAATGCGAAGAAGTCGAATATGTTGGACATGGTCCGTCGACCATTGCAGTGCCGCCTGTCTGGATACTGAATCATCTGATCATTTTTGAAAATGATGGTCCTGACTATTGTTCGATGCGAGTCTTTGCCACGAACGACGATGGGCTCGATCTCAAACCGGCTCAAAACGCCATCACACTGCGTGGACACGTAACGGTCGAACCGCAAGTCGAAGGCAGGCGGGTGATCGTCACCACCAATCTAGGCGAGGTTGCCATTCTGGACGTCGATCGCGACAACCCCAAGGACAAAGTCTTTAAGCTCGTCAACTTGATCGAAAATGAATCGGCGCCTAAGACGGCTTGGCCTTTGTCGGTCGGAAATGACTTGTGGATTGCGTCGACTCGGTTGATCTACTACCAAGTTCAAGTCACTTCCCAAAAGCTTAATCGAAAATGGCTCAATGAGGACGGAGACCAGTTTACTGGTCGCCCTCAAAAAGTAGACGATTATGTCGTTTTTTCACGACTCGTCCGAGGCAATTTAGGGGTACGGGTCACCGCCATCAAACCGACCACCGGAGAGACCGTTTGGGAGTCGGATGTAGGTGTACCTGTGGCAACGATTTCGGCAGATTCCAAGGGAATCACCGCATTAACGACACAAGGTGCTGTTTACTCGTTGGATGAAAAAGCGTTTTCCAACAAACAGCCGATAGAACCGATTGAAAACCTCGCCAGAAATCAGCGTACCATGTTGTTTGGCGGAGCGGTTTCGCTCAAAGATTCTCGAATCGCATTGTTGAATCAGTCCAAAGGGAATCAGCTCCTAGTTGTCGAGCCGGGAAAACGTAGTGTTGGCATGTCGAGAATGGCCGCTATGGACTTGGGAGAGGCGGTTCCTAACGGCGAAGCGGTGGCGCTGGCCAGCGGTGCCATACTCTTTCCGCTAGACAATGCTCAAATCGTGATGGTGGATCCTGACAAAGCCAAACTCGTTGGTACCCCATTTCAACCACAGATCCAAGCTGGCGAAAAACCGACTTGGCTCAACCCAGTGGTTCTCTCTGACAATCAAACGGTCATTGTTGCTGACCACAAACGATTCATGTACAAGCTTTCGACGTCGCGACAATTGCGTTCGGTCGCATCTGTCCCGTTGGAGCGTCCACTCAAGAACCGCTTGGCTCTGGTCAAAGAAACCATCGTGGCCATCTCGTCTGGTTCGGCCGGTGATCAGTTGGAGTTCTTTGATTCGAATGAACTGAATCGAATTGGAACGGTGCCCGTCCAAGGGCGAGTCACGTGGGGACCGTACTCGGTTGAAACTGCCACCGGGAGCATCGCGGTGGCTTATAGCGATGCCGATGGGTTGGTGGCATGCACCGAACAGGGCAAATTGCTCTGGACCAAACCACTCGAAAAACTTGTGCTCGTTGGCAGGCCAAGCCCAGTGGACGCAGACATGCTTGTGGCCACCGCTGCCGGAGAGATTCTTCGTTTGTCCGCAGCCGACGGATCCGTCATTGCATCCGTCCAAACGGGCGAGCCCATCTATGGATCCTTGGTTGTTCTGCCAAAAGGGATTCTCGTCCCTGGCGATGAGGGGCTGATATTGACATTGCCGATTCCAACCGCTGGCTCCGGAAACGCAGGGGCGAACTGATGGGACGACATTTGCTTTCAGAACGAATGCCAGTACGAATAACCGAGAAAGCATGCTGCAGGGTTGCGGAGCGCTGCAGAGTTGCTTGGCGCTGCAGAGTTGCGGAGCAACTCTGCTACATGGTTGCATTTGGACTCATTGCATTCGTCCAGCCGGCAAATGCACAGTTGGCGAAATTACTCGAAGAAGCTGGAATTGTTGGGGCAATCCTCGAT
>JBEBHM010000409.1:0-7670 GCA_040080875.1 Pirellula sp. | reverse complement strand
TTTCGCGTCGGGTTGTTCCGTGACCCGATTGCATTGATCGCCATTGTGGTTACGTGGACGGCAGCTGCGGGTAGTTTTGGAATGTTCATCGCCACGTTCTCGAAATCGGCCAAACAGGCTGATGGGTTGGCAACCATCCTAGTTTTGACCATGGCAGCCTTGGGTGGTTGTTGGTTTCCGTTGCAGATGATGACATTGCCGCTTCCCCTGGATATTGCAACCAAGTCGATGATGACGTATTGGGCGATGGAAGGCATGCAGGGAATGCTTTGGAACAACCTAGGGTTGATGGATTGGAAGATACAATTTGCGATCGGCGTTCAGTGGATATGGTCCATATGTTTGAGCGTCCTCTCGGTCTATTTCTTTCGAAAGAACTACTGCGCTGGCTGAGCCAAGAAAAAAGGTGTCCGGTACCGTTTCTCGCAAATGGGCATGACCTCGAGCTCATTGGGATCGATTTTGCTACAGGAAAATGAACAACGTCAACGAAGATGCCGTTCCCACGTCTACGAGGATGAGAATAATCTTAGAACGGCTTGAATCTGGCTAGGAACTTTGTCAGGAAACCCCGAGAGTAGCCGTCGCGGACGTGACCTTGAGACTCACGAACTATTTTGGAATCGAAGAGATGGCGGCTTAGCACCGTATTGCTGGGGTCGATGTCCTTGTCGCGGCATGTTCCTACAATGGACCACGAATAGGAGTCTTCGTCATTACTAACAGTTTTCTGGGCGCTCAGAACGACCAGGCCGTTGGGTCGAATGTCAACAATTTCAGCAGCGATGTTGGTCGTGAACGATTCGCTTGTTCGCATGGACGAGTCTCCTCGGTACACTTCATTCTGGCTCGTTTGAACGCGAGGATCTCCGTCTGACTGCGGTGCTGGTTTGACCGTGTCGAGTCCAACCAGACGGATCCAGTCCTTGAGAACCGCATCATACGAAGTCGTCTTTCGAGAAGTCGCATTGCCGAGCGCCAAAGTTGTTGAGGCCTCCTCGACTCGTATGTGGACGATGTCGTGAAGCTTGAGTACGCGAATGGGAGTTGGCGGGGCGTACGACCAAGACGTTTGTAGACCAAGCACCCGTTCGTTGGGCATCATGGGAGATTGCCCATACGGTGGCGCGCTACTGCCATTCGTTGCAGGCGGCAGCGGTTCTGTCATTCGCTGTGGAGTGAGGGGCGGCAACATTTCACTGGTCGTTTCGCTCGACGGTTTTTGTGCCAGATGAGCAAACGGTCGCTGAAAGAGACTGCTGTTTTGTGCAACGGCGGTGTTCATTCCAAAAAGAGAAACGGCTGCCACACTGAGAATAAAAAGCGATTGCGAACGCTTCGTAGAAAAACCAGTTCTGCGATGTTTCATGGATGAAGTCCTATCGATGGCTGAGATGTCGTGGATCATATTTCTAGCGCCGGATTAGGTTGTTGGTGGTTCTATTGCTTTTCGATTGAGAGATTCGGCCAGTGTTGGCGATGACTTCGACCGATTTTGGTCCGGTGACTCGGGCCAGTAAACGCGTTCGGTTCGGTTCGATTTCCACTTGAATTAGATCGTCGATGCTACCCGCTTCGATGGCTCGACCGTTGGTGGCAACCGACACAGCCCCGCTGACAACTTCGATTGTGATCAAATCGCCGGTTTGGACTACGGTAGGTGGACCTACTTCCGTTTGTCGAATGACTTGTTGCGTGCTCATCGAACGCCTAAGCTGTTGTCCAACGAGTGCGTCCGGCGCCGCAAAGCAATCCTCAGGGCCATACGTCAATCCTCGAGGGATTGGGATCCAGACCAGATCGGATTCCTTGAGTACGTATCCTTTGGCCAGTGGACGATTGGCAGCAACGACCATGTCGGGCAGTTTGATGTTGGCTTGGATCGTTATGGGAGTCTCTCCGTTTGCACCCTTGGCCAGAAAAACAAATTCTTGTTCACCTTCCCAGGGTGGCTGTCCGCCGGCGACGCTTTTGATTTGTTGGGAAACGGACAGTGTCTTTGCGTGCTCCGGTGGAACCATCGGTTTAACAACCCACTGCCCATTTGAGTTGGTTTTGGTTTGCAGATAGCGCGAAATCAGGTCGGCGGCATTGCGTTCGGCGGCTTTGATGGTCATCGGTGTTACCGATGTTGGGATGAACGCCAACTGATCGATCGGCTTTTCGCCGAGTGGCATAGCTCGACCGCTGGGCAAGGGTGGGGCGCTAGCTAACTGCACTCCGTCAGGAGTGAGTGTGTTTTTCGAAGGCGGCACGTCTTGTTTCTTGGCGCGTTGACCATCGATTCGCAATACGCTGCATTCATTGGCCCCATTCCATGTAACGGCTTCTCGCGACACGCCGCGCTGAACGAGAATTCTCTCGACGGCTTCTCGAGTCCAAATCTGTTTCTTGCCGAGCGCCGGTGCCACATCCATTACAAGGTCCGTTAGCTGTTGGACCAGTGCATCCGATCCCTTGAGTTCGGCGACATCGGATAGGAGCAAGAAATTGGATGGGCACTCGCTCGTTGCGCGCATGGCGAGTGTCACACGGGCCATGCGGTAGGGAGCAATTGCGGGAGACTGTCCCACGGCGGCGGATTCCAGGCTGAGCAATGAGATCGCTAGCACCAGAAACCGGATGCCCCTTTCGGTTTCTCGGATTGAGCCTGAGGCGCTAGCCGAGCCACGACGCAGGAAATCGGCTAGCGCCTCAGGCTCAATAAGCGAAATCAACCGGACGAAAGCACAGTGAAGGAATACTGGATTAAGACACTTTACGAACGTCATGAATGATCCTTGATTTGTCGTCAACTATTAGCCTCGCCGGAGATTGGCGATCTGTTGCAGAATCTGATCACCAGCCTGGATCGCTTGCGAATTCAGTTCGAAGCCTCGCTGGGTCGTGATCAGGTCGATCATTTCGCGTACCGGTTCGACGTTGGACTTTTCGAGCGAGCCTTGTCTCAATATTCCGAGCCCTTGCAAGCCCGGTTGGCCTTGTTGTTCTTGTCCGCTTGCATCGGTGGTTTGGTAAAGGTTTTCGCCCACCTTGAGGAGTCCATCCGGGTTGATGAACGAAAACATTTGAATCTCACCGACTTGGTTGAGTTGGGTCTGCCCGACTTGGCGCACGAGCACTTGGCCATTGGCGTTGATCACAACGTTCATCGCGTCCGGTGGGATGTTGATAGGAGGATCGAGCAAGCGGCCAGTCTGAGCCGACCCGATCACCAATTGTCCGTTGGCATTGATGTCCAGGTTGCCGCTGCGCGTGTAGGCATTCGTCGCAACCGGATCGCTGACACGCAGAAACCCCTTGCCCTCGATGGCGATGTCCAGATCGCGTCCGGTTTGTTCGATGGTCCCTTGTTGAAAGTCCTTTTGCGTGCTTTGAACACGAGTGCCCAATCCGATTTCGACCCCAACGGGAGTTGCGTTTTGTTGCGAGTCTTGGATGCCAGGATAGACTTCGTGACGATAGAGCAAGTCTTCGAAATTCGCGCGGTCCCGCTTAAAGGCCGTGGTATTCATGTTGGCCAAATTGTTGGCGATGACGTCGAGCTTGGTTTGCATCGCGTCCATGCCGGTCGCGGCGGTATAAAGCGTTTGCACACTCATGCTTTGGCTCCTTGAATTGAGTCGTAACTAGTTGAGTCGTAACGAAGGGTTATTCTCTGAGCAAACGGCCGATCAGGTTCCCGGACGCTTGATCTTGATGTTGGATGAGACGCAAGTTGGATTCGTAGGCCCGAGTCGCTTCGATCAATTCCATCATGGCGATGGTCGGGTTCACCGCTGATTTCTCAAGTTGACCACTGATAACTCGGCGTTCGCGAGGAGGCACGGATTGCGGCGTCGACAGAGGTCGAAACAGGTTGTCCCCGGCACGTGCCAAGTCCCCTTTGGATTCTGGCTTGGTAATCATCAGCGCAAACGCAGCCCCGTTTTGTTGGATGGTTCCATCGTGATGCACTTCGTAGCGTTGCGATGGATCGATTTGGATTGGGTTACCATCCACGCCCAGCACGTGATCGCCATTGGGGTTGGTCAATAGGCCTGTGGAGTCAAACAGAAAGCCACCGGCCCGCGTCAGGAACTGTTCTTCGCCCCGTTTAACGACAAAAAAGCTCTGGTCGTCGGTAATTGCGAAATCCGTTTTGTTGCCGGTGGACTCAAGCGGTCCGAGTTCAAAAATGGTTTGAGTGGGCTGAATCTTGGCCCCACCGCCGATGTCCGCCAGGGTACCGGAACCGGCGGAGATTTCGCCATCCTCGATATCACGGCTGTGCCTCGATTGAATGATGGCCAGACTCGGCTTGAATCCAGGCGTGTTGATGTTGGCGAGATTGTTAGCCAACACTTCGAGCCTATGGTTTTGAACGTGTGCGCCTGAAGCTGATAGGTATGTTCCATAGGGCATGAAGTAAATCCTCCGACAATCATCGCGAACCGACGTTGGGACTCTAGCGGTTGGCTCGGTTGGAAGAAACGTCAATCTGCTTGTGCAACCAACGAATTCGTGTACAAACGATAGTTGAAATGCAAGAACCACCACCCTATATTTCCCAACTTCACCATCATTCCGTAGGGTTCAGCGAAAGCGAACGATTCGGGTTGATCATGTTCGCGGCTATATTGTTGGGATTGCTGTCGGTGGCGGCTTGGCTCAGTCCTAGTCCGACGGGAATGGGAACCCATCAACAGCTTGGCCTACCGCCTTGCACGATGAGCTACGTTTTAGGGATCCGTTGTCCCGGATGCGGCATGACGACTTCTTGGGCTCACACGCTCAATGGGGACCTTGCGAGCGGACTGAGAAGCAACTGCTCGGGGGTGATGTTATGTTTTCTGGCGATGTGGATGGTGCCCTGCTTGCTTTGGCTTGCGATCCGGGGCCGACCGAGTCGCAGTCGATGGGTATCTCGATCCACTTTGGTCCTGATGATAGGCATTGTTTCGATTTCCGTCATCGAATGGCTGATCCGTCTGGCGTCGGGATAATCCGTTTGCTAAAAGCTTCGAGCGTGTTCGTACGAACGATAATGAGTCAGCGAAGTGCGATGGAAAGGATTCCTGCATGGCTGCATGCAATGAAGCGAGAGTGGATGGTCCGCAGCGTGCGATCACCAGCGAGATCATTCGCAAAAATTCTCTATTGGCAGTGATGTTGGGCATAGCCATCGTGACCAGCAGTGGGTGTATCTCATTCATGGCCAACATGGTGAGAGTCATCAAAGGGACCGATGCGCCGGCGGAATTTGACGAATTTCAAAACAAGAAAGTAGCCGTGGTTGCGGGCACTCCGTCTGGCCTTAACGCAGACGCCACAGGAATCATCGTGTCCAGTCATGTGCACGCGCTGCTCGCGTCGCATGTGAAAAAAATACAAATGGTTAGTCAGGAGGAGGTTACCCGCATGATTGGCGACGAGCCTGCCGACAAACTTGAACTTTCGATGCTCGGCAAGCGATTAGGCGCCGACTTTGTCGTGGTGGTCGACGTGGCGGACTTGAAGCTTCGCGAAGGCCAAACGCTCTTTAAGGGTTTCAGCAACTCGTCGGTGGCCGTATACAAGGTCAATGACGGGAGCGGAGCTGTCTTTCGCAAGAACCTCACCAATTTTACATTTCCGAATACGGGAGTTCCGGTTACCGATGTGGATGAAGCGACCTTCCATCGCTTCTATTTGAAGGAGGTCGCCCAGCGATTGGCGAGATCATTCTATCCGTACGACCCTACGATCGACGTCGCCAAAGACGCTTCGATCGTCTCGCTTCAATCGTTCCAGTAGTTACCCGCATTCGCAATGAGTTTGATCCTATGATTCCTACCTATTACGTCAGTGGCCCTTCGGCCCCATTTCGAGCGCACGTGACTTTGATCCTGGCTTTTGTGTTGTTTGGTTTGATGTCCGAATCATCGCAATCTCAAACCAACGGAAAATCGGCTCAACTGGCGAGCAACAAAACAGAAAAATTTGCGAGCAAAATGGAGTATCAGGTCCGCGTAGATATTTATACCGATGACTCCAAACCTCCCGTCAACAGTTTGCAGACCATTTTCTCAAATGGAATGGCCATCGAATTCAACGACCAGCAAGGGCGGTTCACCGTCGTCGATCCTGTCGGAGATCGTGTCAGCATCTTGGACAGAGAAAAGAAATCGCTTGTTCACTTGAGCATGAGGACCGTGGAATCGCAATTGGATCGAGCCATTCAGCTCATGAGTCCGGAGCAGCAGGCAGCCTTTTCCTGTGACGGTCCAGCGATCCTGGAATCGGCTGGTCGCTTTTCCATCGGCAATCAAACCATTCGATACCAATTCACTCCTTTGTCTACCAAGCCCGAGATTGCGATTGGCTACGCGGAATTTTCGGATTGGGTGACACGCGTCTATGCATTGCATGGCCCCAAGATGCCCCCACAAATTCGCATGGAATTGAACAAGCTATTAGCTAGTCAATCGCAATTGCCAGGCGAACTGCGCCGCATCGTTTGGTACGGTGGAAAAACGGAAAAACCCATTCGTGAAGAGGTGATTGCCCGACTCCATCTAACGGAGTCGTTGACCGAAAGCGACAAGGGGCGAGTCGCCAGCGTCTACCAATGGATGAAAGATTTTAGGCCGATGACCGAATCGGACTTCTTTAAATGAGTTGTTGCAAGCAAGCGGCAACTCCGTTTCCGAACGTTGACAATATTGCGTGGATTCGCATTGCGGTCACGTGGCTGGCAGCCTGTGTCGTGTATGCTCCCCCGGTCAGGTCACAGCCGACATCAGACGAACCTGTGCGATTCGCAACGGCGAATGCGATAGTGCCAACGAACTCAATCACAGCGGCGGCGGCCGATCAGGCATTGGCTAGCGCAACATCGCGCCCATCGGCTTGGCCTTATCAAGCACGGGCTGGACAATTTCAGATTCATAGTGTCCTTCCAGCAGTCAAGCTGCAGCCGTACTTGTCGGCTGTTGGGTCTCTGAGGCAAGAGATGATCGACTCGTTGGGGGTTGCCATCACGGACGATCGAATCGACGTGGTCGTGCTTGATAGCCGGGCTTCCCTGGACGCTTATGCCCGCCGATTGGTTTCCGACGCTCCTAGCCGGAGAGCGCTGTACATTCGGCACCGTGGGCCTGGCCTCGTATTGACCTTTTTCCATCCCGAATGGGTCCAAGATGTTCGCCACGAGTGTTCCCATGCGCTGTTGGACGCAAGCGGAATTAAATTACCTTTGTGGCAAGACGAAGGACTTTCTGAGTACTTCGAGACAGTTTTTCGAAGTCCAGTGGAACATGGTTCGCACTTGGCGGCTATATGCACGCAAGTAAAATTTGGGCAAATAGCCGATCTTCACCGACTCGAGCAAACGGATGCTAGCGAAGGGTTGAGTCCTAAAGACTATCGTGAGGCCTGGAGTGTCATCGCGATGCTTCTGCATTCGTCACCCGAAACTCGCGATGCCTTGCGAGGGTATTTGCAAGACCTACAGTCCAAGCGAGCAGCAGGCTTTCTAAGCCACCGGATATCAACGATTGTGCCTTCATGGCGCACTGCATATGGCGAATTTTATCGTCGATAGGGAGTAGTTGTTAAAGATCTCTGCGATCGGGAGGTTTAATAACCTCCACTACACCAATGGTTAGCCTTGAAGAAGCACTAGACACAAAGTGCGCAAGCGGTTGGCG
>JBEBHM010001171.1:0-1989 GCA_040080875.1 Pirellula sp. | reverse complement strand
TATAAGAGACAGGGTGCGCTACTTTGCGCCGCCACAAGATTTTCAATGCGCGGCCATTATGGCTTTCCTACCCAATCCCGATGCTGGCCGCACTAAAATACACTTCGACAGACGACGATTCCAACTGCGTTCTCAGGGAGCATGGCAATCGATCAGGCGTATCCAGTGCCTATAGCAGAATATGCGTATCGAGCAGCAATCGCATTGTTAGCGATTCTCAGAGGATGGTTCGATAGCTCCATTCAGAAATTGCATCGCCACATCCTCGGGTAATGCCGCATCAAAATCTTCCGGCACATGCAACCGCCCTTTGAACATACCCAGACTTCGAGAGGAAGGTAAGCTGTGCAGCGGCACTAATTTAGCAATGGGCTTCCCCGCTTTAGCGATGATGATTTCCTCACCGGCTGCAGCTTTCTCAATAAATCGGGAAAAATGGGTTTTTGCTTCATGGATGTTGATGGTAAGCATATTGGTATTTTCTTATCACTTGGATTAACTGGACTACGTTTAGTCAAGTCAGTTCATTAGGTCAAAATCTCTAAATAAGACATAAATCCACTCCCGCATATTCAGTAGCAAAACGATACAATGCGGTTTTTCTCTCGTTAGCCAACGAATAAGAAAGGGGAATATCCATGAAAATCGATATTGATCAATTGAATGAATCAGAACTCATTGATCTCAACAGACGAATCGTTGAACGACTTCGCTTTCTCCGCCAAATGCGAGCTCACACAAGCATGCTTGCATTCTCAATTGGTGACAAAGTTTGTTTCGAGCCTGACAATGAACCTCCGGTATTCGGAATCATTACGCGCTACAACAAAAAAACTGTCTCCATCCTGGCCGAAGATGGCAATAAATGGACCGTATCGCCACAACTTCTGCGTAGAATCACTGACATTTCTTAATCTGAGCAAGTTGAATGTAATTACAACCAACGATCTAAAGATCAAAGAGATTGTGTGCCTGCAAGAAATTTTGGCGGATAAGACGGAAGGCATTATCACCGTGATGTTTTGTCGTCATGAAAAATAAGAATTAACCGGCGCAATGCGCTGCGCTTATTGACGCCCTCCATCTCTGCTGCGCCGGGTTAGGTGGCGCCTACGAGCGGACGTGCATGACTAATTGCCACCTAGCCCACTTGGTTCCCGTTCTTCAGGATCACCAAACATCTCTAAACCCGACTGCGCAGTCTTCGGCATGTACGCGTTGGGTTCGTGTAGATCGACTTCCCTTCGGCGGAGAACGAAGCGTCCATTTACCTCGTACATCTGGTAGTAGCGGATTGGCGCACTGCGGCCCGCAAGAGCCTTGGTCACGGCGTGCACCACGGACATTGAGCAGCGCAGGCCAAAGGTGATCTCTTTAAGAAGTAAGGGTGAATCCTGGTCACCTTGGCCTCCAATCAACCGCCACTCCTTCTCGTAGCCCCATCCACGAGCTTTACGAAGCAGTACATCTCGATCAAGCTCCTCTTTTGCCTTTTGGTCTTCATGAACCAAGGCTCTTGTGAGTAGTGACGTTGGTACGGCCCTGCTGCCACCGTAGACGACGCGACGCGGCTGAGGTTTTGGCCTTCGATCAAGACCAAATCCAATACACAGTCCGCGATGCTGATCGCCGTAGTGACTCCAGAGTAGAGGGCTAGTGTACGTTGTCGAGAAGCAGCAGACTCCGCGTTCGTAGTACCTACGAAGCTCACTTTCAACTTCTCTGGTTAGTAACCAACCTTCTGCTTCGGATTCCGAGACTGTGTACTCGGGGTTGGTTGCATTGTACGCAATGTTGACGAGCTCGCTCTGTGCTTCCGAAAGCGCCTTCTTCTCTGCGTGCGTAGTTGCGCGGTCTCCCTTTATTCTAGCTTGGTAGAGTGAAGCCAAGACTTCAGACTTCACACGCTTTCGTATGAGAACAGAAAGCAGAGTTCGTAAATCATCCAGGCTCGAATCCTGCTTGATCGTCGCGTTGCAGTCGAGAGGA
>JBEBHM010000017.1:0-27186 GCA_040080875.1 Pirellula sp. | reverse complement strand
TTACTCTACGGAACACGTACTCTAACCACAACGTGCTCAAGTTTCTTAGTATATATTTGAATGGTGAAGGGCTCCGATTTCTGCAATGGACAGGTCGGGTTCGTCTCACAAGTTCAAGTCTTGATTGTCTCCAACCGAATGGGAAATGGGGAGGCATGCATGTCGAAGATCTCGTCCATGGAACGATCGACTGGCAACCTCTTGGCTCCGACCCTGAGCAGGGAAATGGAGCGTACACTTTGCCGCACCGGCTGTACGGCTTGTCGACGCAGACGGCTTGGGAGGCAGTAACAGGCATCTCGCGTCCAGTTTCGGAAACAGAACTGTTTTACCGGTAAGTGGATATTTGCCTGGCCCCCGTCGCAAAGACATTATTGGCAATTTTTGCCAATAATGCTAAAATGGGTCTGGGTTGATCGATTCATCGCAAGCCTTCGGGAACGCCAAAAATGACAACAAAGAACATTAGTTTGACTGAACACTACTCGGAGTTGGTTGATACCCTTGTCGCTTCCGGCAGGTACAAGAATGCTAGTGAAGTGGTGCGTGAGGGCTTGCGTTTGCTCGAACAACGAACCACCGAAGATGACCGTCGACTTGAACTGCTTCAACAGTTAGCCGCTGAGGGATTTCGACAGCTCGATCAAGGTGAGGGAGTTGGACTTAAGACCAGCAGTCAGATTGCTGATCATATTTCCAAGTTGGGCCGCCAGGGGGCAAAGCTCGCTAAAAATGGAAAGAGTGGTTGATCCCAATGCAGCGTGTAGTACTCGCCCCGGCCGCGGAAGAGGACATTGTCGAAATCTTAGCCTGGAGCCACGAGCATTTTGGCGAGCCAGCAAGATTGCGTTACGAAGCCTTGTTGACCCAGGCTATCGTCGACATAGCAGAGAATCCAGAAAGAGCAGGTAGTATATTGCGCGAGGAACTAGCGGTCGGTGCTCGCACGTATCATCTGTGGCATAGTCGTCAGCGAACCGAAAAGGCCGTTGGAATGGTCGCGAAACCCAGGCACTTCTTATTGTTTCGAGTTAATACTAAGGGCGAAATTGAAATCGGCCGTGTCTTGCACGACAGCATGGATCTTGCGTCAAATTTGCCGGAGGGGTATTTGGCGTAGGATGCCCTCGGCGTTTGAGTTTAGTGACCAGAAGCGAGACGAGTACACCAACCCAAGGTAGGTGGCTGCAACCGCTCGCGACTGGCCAAGCAGTTTCAACCACGTTCATTATTTTTACAGTGGGGGGAACGGCTCACACCGCTAGGAATGCCAAAAGCCCACTATTCCCCGGCGATCGTCCGGGCCTTGCTATCGCAGACTTCGACGGTAAGGTGCGCACGATCGGGAGTTCAATGCATGCCCAATTCACAAATCTGAATGAGGCGAATCGTCTCTAGTAGCGTTAGCCACAAGGTACGATTTGAAAAACCAAAATAACGTCAACGCTTCCGTGGACCACATCGCAAATGGACCAAGCAAACATGCACGTGAGCAAACTCAATTCATAGTTGAGGAGCCAATTGAGAAGAGGCAATCGGTGGTCAAAGAACCGTCCAAAAACCTCAGTAACAGATTCAAGACTGAATCTTTAGACTTTGAGTTGAGAGTGTAGCTGTACTAACCCTGCAATTTCTCGGGATCGAAACTCGATGAACCGTTCGAGTTCTCGAAGATCCAGCTATGGGCTTGGTCGACGACTTTTGCCACGAGTGGCAAATCATCGCGCCCGAAGGAACCCGAATCTTTCCATTGTTCACCGTCACGATACAGGCGGCTGATCGTTACGTTGTGACGAGCACCGTTTTGGGTATCGTTTTCCCAAATCGCTGCCTTGATACGACCCATGCGTACTTCGTGCACCGGACGAACCTTTGTACTACTTGACATTTTACTACTCCGAAAAAAATGAAACAGAAACTAAATTTGGAAGAACGCCAGCTAACGCTTTTTAGCTCGGCAATTCGGACAGATCCCCAAGAAGTTCTCGATCGCAGCATTTGGCACGTATTCAATACGCGACCAGCCGTTACGAACTGACTGAGACCATGACGAGGGACCTTCGTTAAGACACCCTCTACAGCTTAGGGTGAATGGAACATCCTGCGGAATGCGCTCAGGATTACGCATGACGCTGGAAGCCCGCTGATAGACAAACTCACATGCTGCACGGACAGTTGCTCGATTGAAATCCTTACCGAGATCCAACGGATAGCTAAATTCAGGTGGAAAGCCGTCCTTATCAAGCCATTGGATTAGCGCTTCACAGTATTCCATTACCGCTTCCCAATCCCTGCGAACCCAAGCGGCGAGCAAATCATTCCACGCTTGTTGTGGATCCATGATTAAGCTGCCAACATCAGCAACGCACCGATTTTGGCATCGAGTTCAGCGCGATCTCCAGCAAGGCGAACGTTTTGCGAAAGTCGCGTCAGCGCATCGACGATCGAAAAAATCGTGAAGCCACCTTGCTCCCGTGCTAGTTCCATTGCGTCCTTCACTAAAGTTCGAGGAATTCCATGCTGAGTCAATTGCTTGACAACGTCGTCAGCATCGCTTCCAAGTCGCTCACTCATCGCTTTGCGAATGCATTCGACGAATCCGTCGCGGCGCGAATCGCGTTTGGCGACTAGATTCTCGATGATTCGGCGAATGTCGTTAAGGCCATCGCGAACATTGGCAGTGTGCTTTCGCGTGAACTCAACAACGTCAATTGCGTCCCAGACAATGTGATTCTGGCAGACTCGCTGAAACCAGAAAGTTTGAATGCCCAGCGTGCGACGTCCAACTTCGGAGTTCCAGATGAAGAATCCCGGCGCGAATGCTTCGCCCTCGATCTCCGTCCAGCCAGTAGGATCAATCAGAAACGCGAACATGTCTTGCTCGCCGCAGTACAGTCCCGTGCTGTTTCCATCCATCGCCACTTGTGGTGGTTGAAAATCAGATGCGTACTCCTTGACCATATCTAGGAGTTCGACGTTCCACAGACGGGTGTAAGATGCCCCGTGAATCGACCGAATATGTTCTCCGGTCGTCAACAGTTGCAATGGTTTATCCGAGTGCGGAAGCGTTTCCTCAAACGCCTGACTCGCCGTCTTGGCCGACAGACGATTGATCGTATCGCGGCTAACACCCGCCATACGACACAATTGTGAGAACGACCAGTCGGTTAGATTGAACGCAGTTGAACCATCGATACACAATGTCAGGTCGTGCGAGATCTCCACATCCTGCGGACGACTCCATAAGTCATCTGAAGCGATATGGTCGTCCGCGCACTTCTTGTACAACGAATCGAACGAAGGAAAACATTCATCGGGGGTTCTACGAAACAGCTCTTGATGAGCTCGGGTCAATGTCGCCATGGCAGAAACTCCTGCAGTAAAGGGCAACTAGAAACAAATACCCTTCCACGTCGGACGGGCTGCGCACTGGCCAGGTATAGTGCCAGTCCACAACCCGCCGAAGTCGTTGCAAGTTTTCCCGTTTCAGCGAAGTACCCAAAACCACAGACCACCGGCCCCATGCGCCGCGTTGGGACGCGCATGATGCCGTGTAAAAGTAGCTTCTACTCGAATGTCGGACTTGTAAGTAACAACCCCATTCCATACCACCCTTGGCGGTATGTGTCCATCAAATGGCCTTCCGGTGATTTGAATACGGTCCCAAGTTGGTACACATCCTACCTCTAATTTTGTTATTGCGTTTAATTGGAGATTCGATACAATCACTGGGATGACTGCCAAGATTGGGGACAAAGTTAGGCATAAAGCGGCAAATGAACGTGGCATCGTAGTGAGCGTCAACGGCGACAAACTCTCCGTCCGTTTACAACGCGGCGAAGTGCTTGCGCTCGTTGCGAAGGATGTTACCAATTTCAGTCTCGCCGCGCGCAAAGCATGGCAGAACATGCCTGTCCGTAGCGTTGGTCGACCTGCCGGAACTACAAAAACAGATCGAGTTTCAGTTACATTGCGGATCGATCGGGACCTGTGGGAACGATTCAAAGCTGCCGAAGCGAGCGGTCAAATCAGCGACCGAACCACAGTTATCAACGAATGGATTGGTAGCAAACTAAGCAAGCTCGCCTCATCCGTCGTATCGCCACCCGAAAGGAGTTGAGATGGCTCAGAATTCATCAATTGAATGGACAGAAGCAACATGGAATCCAACAACAGGTTGCACCAAAGTTAGTCCTGGTTGCAAACATTGTTACGCAGAACGCATGGCTGCCAGACTTAAAGCAATGGGCCAGCCAAGGTACGAAAACGGATTTCAATTGACGCTACAGGATGACATCGTTGAGTTGCCTCTTCAATGGAAGATGCCAAGGTTGATTTTCGTCAATTCAATGAGCGATCTATTTCATCGCGACGTTCCGATTGAATTCATCCAGCGGTGCTTTCTAGTGATGCAACAAGCGAACCAACACACATTTCAGGTACTAACAAAACGTCCGGACCGAGTGGCGGAAATTGCTGGTCAATTAGAGTGGGCAGACAATATTTGGATGGGTACAAGCGTTGAGAGCGCAAAATTCATCGAGCGAATTCGCATTCTAAAGTCGGTTCCAGCTAAGGTTCGCTTTCTGTCGATCGAACCGCTTCTGGGGCCTGTGCTAAGAATGCCGCTAAATGGAATACATTGGGTGATTGTAGGTGGCGAATCCGGCCCAGGGTCACGACCCATGGACATTACTTGGGTTAGGAAAATTCGCGAGCAATGTGTCGCGTCAGGAGTGCCGTTCTTTTTCAAGCAATGGGGCTCCCACGGACCCGATGGAATGCGAAGATCAAAGAAAGCAAATGGTCGCGAACTAGATGGACGAATTTGGAGTGAGATGCCGACATGAGTTTATCGCCATTATTACCAGGCTTGGAAGCTATCGTTGCAACAAAGCCCGAAAAGCAAAAGGTGAAGAAGGACCAATCGCAGTATCTATGGTTACCTGGGGAAGTGCCACCGGAGCTGGGTGAACACAGCCTTGCAAAGCATCGCATAGTCCAGTCCTATCTGGAAACCTACGTTGCGATACTCGCAACCAATCCAGTTGTCGAAAAGCTTAATCTGTCGTTAGTCGATGGATTTTGCGGCGGAGGAGCTTATCGACATCCGCGAACGGGAGAAAAAATTGCTGGGTCGCCGTTGCTGATGATGGAGTCAATGCAAACAGCGGAAGTCAAAGCAAACGAGGGAAAAACGAAGCAGTTTAAGCTGGATGCAGATTTCTATTTCATAGATCGAAAGAAGCTTACGATCGAGTACCTCAAAAGGGAAATCAGTCTTTGCGAAGCTGCGCATAGCAAAACAGACAAGATCAACCTACTTTGCGGACGATTCAGCAAGCATTTGGACGCTGTGATAAATCGAATTAAGTTGAAAGGTAGAGCAAACAGGGCAATCTTTCTGCTTGATCAGTATGGTTACGCCGACGTTACTTTTGCCAATATGCGAAAAATATTTAGCCAACTACCCAATGCGGAAGTAATCTTGACGTTTGCGGTAGATTGGCTCGCTGATTTCGTAAACGAAACTGAGAAGTTCGAAACTGCTCTGCGGAACCTAGAGCTAATATCAAAAAAGGATCTACTGGTACAGATTCGTAAGGACCATGGCTCAGATTGGCGTCCGAAGATTCAACATGTGCTTCATCAGCATTTCTTCGAGAAAAGTGGTGCAGACTGTTACACGCCTTTTTTCATTAACTCGACGGAGTCACACCGAGCTTATTGGTTGCTGCACTTTTCCAGGCACGCGACAGCACGAAACGCGATGGTCGACTTGCATTGGAAAATGCAAAACCACTTTCAGCACTTTGGAAAAGCCGGGTTCGAGATGCTTCTTGGCTACGATCCCAACAAGTCAACGGAAACACCAATGTTGCCTTTCGATTTTGACGCAAATGCTTCATCGCTAACTCACGAGTCTTTGCTTACGGAAGCCCCGAAGCGTCTTTCGCAGTTTGGACAAACCATTTCGTTTCGTCACTTTTTCCAGAGTGTGGTTAATGAGACGCCTGCCACGAAACAGATGATCGCGACGGCGTTGAGGCAACTTTCTAAGGATGGAGAAATTGAAGTCTTTTTCAAGAGTCGAACCGAACGCAAAAGAGGCGCCATCCTTCAAGACGACAACTTGTTGCGTTTGCCAGCAACGCGTACGTTCTTGCCACTTAGGGATTTTTGAGCAATCGGATTCTCCGAATAAGACATCTTATATCTCGCAGATTCACCCTGGAATTTGTAACACTCGGCTGCCGCCTATGTCTATCGCTTTCGACTAGGGCCGACGACGAACTCGTGCAGTATGCGTCCGATTGACTTCCAAATGTCATCTTCGGATTGAACGCCGAATTGTTTCTTGACTATGGCCAATACATTGCCGATTGACATCTGGAACGAATCAGATTGCCAACGCAATTCGGTTCGAGCAACTCATTACCTAGTATGAGCGAAACGATTGGCCTGGCAAAATAGAAGAATTTCTTCGAGACCCAAGTCACTGAAACCAGTCTGCGGATAGCTTAAATTGGGATCAGTGGAAGCGTAATACCAAGCCGGTTCCTACGAAGTAGTCGTCGGCGGCATCGT
The DNA here is from genome assembly GCA_040080875.1 of Pirellula sp. Lineage (GTDB taxonomy): Bacteria > Planctomycetota > Planctomycetia > Pirellulales > Pirellulaceae > JBKCUI01. Next base: position 20,598 of record JBEBHM010000017.1, on the reverse strand, counting down.
TAAGTCCTTTGCCGCCGCGGTTGAAACAATAGATGGATCAAAGTGAATACAAACCGACTCAGCCTCTCCGGTCTCTGATACGACGAGGTGTGCCGATTCGATTCCGCTCTTCGTTTGCAACATCGAAATCAAGCGAAGGACACACGCATCCTTCGACTCTACGCTGCTACCAAATAGCAAGCGGTACTCAACTTTGAGCTTTTCCACGACATCTTCCAATCCAAACGCGAAAGCAACAGTCAGAAAGTGGAAACAGCCTCAGTGACGACCGCGCAATGACGGTCGTTCGACGGAATCCCATAGCATTGGTACATACTAATGTGCGTGATCGTGTCCGGCATGGTCGTGCTTTATATCGCCACGATAGGATTTGCCACCTATCAAAACGCTGAGTTTCGCGGCCGCATGATCATGCTCGAGTTCGTCAATCAATTCAGCGTCTTGCAATGCAAATCGAGAGGACTTGCCAGCTGGGTCACCAGCATCGGGGCTAGCCGCGAGTTTGAACTGTTCAGGCTTGCCATCATGCACGAGATTGATTACCAACTCCTGCGCGTCGATCGGCACAGCCGTTTTAGCGGCGCTGTCGAGGATGTAAATCGTCACCGTTTTATCATCATGTACAAGCTCAGCGTGGTACTCCTCCTTGCCTAGTTCGATCAAACTGCCATGGTGAGGACCTTCGGTAGGATGCGAGTGAATCTCAACAGTCGCAGGCGGCGGCATGTCCAGCGTAAGACTAGCAGACGAACCAGACTCCGAACCTGAGTCTTTTGGATTGCATCCTAAAAAGCCGCACATACTGAGTAACGCAGCTATAAGATATTGGTGTCTCGACATGTTTGTTTCCTTGTGAAATTGATAAGTAGGGGTATTAGTGTTTATGTGGGGCAACTTCAAAGCCATTCTTCTTTAGCCATGCGCCGAGTTCGTCGGCGACAGCGTGTTCAGCAACATGGACGTCTCGCCAAGTTGGTGCTCGGAATTTGACGTCAGAGTGTCCGGCGTGGTCGGAGACAACGACTTCGCAACCAAGTTTGCCGAGTAAATCGATGAACTGCTTTGCTTCGGCCGTCCCCTTGCCGTGAAACGACTTCCAATTCACCAATCGAAATTCGACGACTTCCTTGCCTTCGGCATAGCTGGCGTCGGGATGTGCATGGGATACATCGAATCCGGAGCCTTTCAGCCATCCACTCCACTGTTCGGCCAAGGCGTGAGTATCAACAGACATCGATTTCCATTCAGTGCAACGATAGGTCAGATCGATGTGGCCGGCGTGTTGTCCTTGCTTTACCTCACATCCCAGCTTCTTAACCAAATCCGCATGTTGCTTCGCTTTGGCAGCATCATCAAAGTGCATCGTTTTCCATTGAGCCAATTGAAACGCGATGGTCTCTTTGCCATGATCGTGCTCGTGATCATGGCCTTCGTGTGAATGGGCTGGCTGTGACTTCTGGGAGCGACTCGCTGTCTGAGCCTGAACTTGGGCCGACACCGACCCGGCGTTCATTCCAACCGCTAAGAGCGAAACCAGATATAGCGAGCAATTGGCAATTCGAATCTTCATTCTTTCAATCCTTTACGAGGCTAACAAAACACAACAAAACACCCAATTGAAACACTCAATGGGATTGGAGGCTTACCTTCGCCTCAGACTCTTCATTCAATTCGATTCGTTCCTTGGAACTGCGGACAACGCGTTCAGCTGAACGCAGTCCAAACAACCAAAACAATGCCGGATGAACAAAGAAGTCCAACATCGTTGAGCTAATCACTCCGCCCAGAATGACCGTGGCCACGGGGTAGAGGATTTCTTTACCAGGCTCGCCCGCAGCAAGTACGAGCGGAACCAATGCAATGCCAGCAGTAAGCGCTGTCATCAACACCGGAGCCAATCGTTCGATGCCAGCGCGAACAATCATCTCCTTCGTAAAACTTTCACCTTCGTATTCCACAAGATGCAAGTAATGCTGAAGGAGCAACACACCGTTTCGCGAAGCGATACCAGCAAGAGAAATGAAACCGACCATCGCCGCGATCGTTACAGTCTGACCAGTCCAAACCAACGCAGCGACCGATCCAATGAACGCCATCGGTAAGGCCGCCATCACCTGGAGCGCAAGATTGATGGATCGAAACAGTGTGTACAGAACCAGAAACACCCCCAACAGCGCAACGGCAAATAAAATTGCGATCATCTGACTGGCTGACTGCTGGCTTTGGAATTGGCCTTCGTACGTGGGGTAATATCCGGGTGGCAGCGAAGCAACGACTGGCTCAATTGCTTCTTGGATGTCCTTGACGACATCGACAACTCCACGGTCTTTCACGTTGCATTGTATGACTACGCGCCGTCGAACGTTCTCGCGATTCACCGTATTGGGACCACCAGACTCATAGATGTTGGCGACGGTTCCCAGTGGCACGGTACCACCGCCAGGCAAATGAATCGCGAGCCGCTTCAAGCCTGCTATATCTTCACGATACTCATCTTTCATGCGAACGACCAAATCGAAGGTCCGCATGCCATCCAAGACTTCAGACACAATAGCACCATTCATGGCCGTTTGAACGTAGTCATTCACGTCACTGGCGTTCAACCCATATTGCGTTAGTGCGGCTCGATTGAGCTCGATTCGAAGCTGCGGGATAATCACCTGCGGCTCGATCAGTAAGTCCGTTACGCCGGCGACACCCTGCATCTTGGACTTTATTGCTTCAGCCTTTTGACGAAGGAGATCGAGATCATCTCCGTAGACTTTGATGCCGACCTGCGCCTTAACACCAGATAGCATGTGAGAAATCAAGTGAGCGATGGGCTGTTCGACGGCAGTAACGATGCCAGGAATGTTTTCCATAGCAACGCGAATCTCGTCCAGCTGTTGCTCACGTGAGCGGGACGATTCCGGATCAAGTTCGATCAGAAATTCGCTCATGTTCACACCTTCAGCATGTTCGTCTAACTCAGCTCGTCCCGTTCGTCGAACGAATCGTTGAACGTCATCAATCTCCTTCAGCGAGTTTTCAACTGTTCTGCTAATCTCATTGGAGGCCGACAACGACGTGCCTGGCGGAAGAACAACATTGAGCTGTATGGTTCCTTCGTTGAACGGTGGAAGGAAGTCTCGCTCGAGCCTTGAAAGAAATATCGCAGCAATGCCAACAAATAGAAGTGTTACTGATAGATTTAGGTAGGGCATCGCAAGGCTGAATCGAATGATTCGCTGCCCCAGCCATTTCAGTCCTCGCAAGACAATCCCATCGGTCTCGTGCCCCTTCGACTTGCTTCCCCCTAGAAGCCAATAGGATAGCACTGGGGTTACCGTGAGGGAGACGATCAACGACGAGAGAATGGAGACGATGTAAGCGACTCCCAACGGCGCGAAGAGCTTTCCTTCCATCCCTGAGAGTGCGAATAGCGGAAGGAAGACGAGGATCACAATCATGGTGCTGAAGACAATCGATCTCCGTACTTCCGCACTTGCCCGAAAGACAACTAGCAATGGATTGACTGGATTACCTGCAATTCGGTTCTCCTTCAGTCGTCTAAAGATATTCTCAACATCGACGATAGCATCATCGACCAGTTCGCCCATCGCTACGGCGATCCCGCCGAGGGTCATGGTGTTGATCGACAATCCGAAGACGGCAAAAACGATCGCCGTCATAAACAAGGACAGCGGTATCGCTGTCAGCGTAATGAATGTTGTGCGGATATTCATTAAGAACAGAAACAAGATGATCACAACCAAGATCACACCGTCTCGCAATGCTTCCTCGACATTCTTGATCGCTCGTTCGATAAACGATTTCTGTGAATAGGTTGCTTCAATTCGGACGCCAGGCGGAAGCGACGGTCGAAGTTCTTCGATTGCACGTAAAACTTCGTCGGTCACTTTGCGAGTGTCTGCACCTGGTTGCTTGTTGACCGTGAGAACAACAGAGGGGCCACCTGAGAAGTTTTGCGAGTTGGCAGCCGGCTTCTTACTGGCCGCGTTCTCACTCTCGACTCTTACAAAGCAAGAACTATCGCCGCGTTTGATTTGAGCTCCCTCGCGAACACTTGCAACTTGGGAAAGCAGCACAGGCCTTCCGTCCCGAATGGTCACGGGTAGCATTTCAAGCTCAGCGAGCGAAGTGATTCTGCCTAATGAGCGAACCAATAATTCGCTTGGTCCCTGGCGATCCAAATAGCCGCCAGTTCCATTTTCGTTGCTCTTTCGCACGGCCTGTTCAACTTGTTCCAGCGTGACTCCCAATCGAGTCATTGCTTCAGGATCAACGAGAACTTGAAATTGCTTTCTCTCGCCTCCCATGGTGAAAACCTGCGACACTCCGGGAATCGTGAGCAAACGTTGTCGCACAACCCAGTCCGCAGAAGTACGCAATTCCAATGGGCTAATTTTCGAGTCATCGCTCCACATGCCCAGCATAAGTATTTGGCCCATGATGGACGAAATCGGTGCCAGTTGGGGCTGGATTCCTTGAGGCAGACGATCTTGTACCATTTGCATTCGTTCGGCGACGATTTGGCGATCGGTGTAGATATCGGTTCCATAAGCGAATTCAACGTAAACAACCGAAATGCCAACTCCAGAGGAACTGCGTACGGCTTCGACGCCGTTCGCACCATTCATCGTTGTTTCAATTGGGAATGTGATTAGCGATTCGACTTCTTCAGGAGCCATCCCGAGCGCTTCCGTCATAATGACCACGCGTGGACGGTTCAGATCCGGAAAAACATCGATCGGCATGCGCATTGTTTGCCAAGCGCCAAAAGCGACTAGGAATACGGATATTGCGATCACCAGCAGTCGCTGCTGTAGCGCAAAACGGATTACTGCATTGAGCATCTTCAGGTACCTTCCTAGTGGTTGTGACCGGCGTGAGGGTCAACACCACCGCCTGATTTGTTTTTGAGCGCCATTTGAAGCTGGTGTGCAGCTCGACGTGCAACAACATCACCTGGAAAAAGCACCCCATCATTGTCAATGACAACGTTGGTTTGATCGCGATGTTTCACATGCACTGCGATCCTGTCGAAATGGTCGCCGTTTTGCTGGAATGCGAACCAATCTGCTCCGTCCTTAACAACAGCATCGACCGGCAAAACCAACTGGTCTTTCCAGACCTCAACGGGAACCTGAAGTTGGAGTCGTTGGCCAACGCGAAACTTCCAAGTTAGAAAACGCTGGCCCTGATCATTTTTTTCATCTCGAAGAATCTGATTGGGAAGTTCCACAAAGAATGACAAAGTGCGAGACGTTGGATCAACTGAGGAGCCGACAAATGCCAGCTTCAATCCATTGATCACTTCTGGATCTGTCGTCGTCTGGATCATTGCATCGATCATCCAACCGATCTGTGCAGCCTTGGTAACAGTTGGTGCGTCTTGTTCGAACGCTTGGCCCTCGATATACAAGCTTGAAAAGTCGGAGAGCGAACAAAGCATCTCGCCTGAAGTGACGCCTTGTCCTTTCTGAATTTTCAAGTCTTCAACAATGAGCGGTCGCTTGCTGGCGATTGGTTCTTCCAAAACATTCGCGGTGAAAGACGCCGGCTTGAACGGCAAGCGTGTGAGTCGCAGTTCTTCATTCTTGCTATGCGAATCGATATCAGGAGTCTCGATAGAAAGATCTCGAAGAAGCTTTCGCTCCGTCTCAATGGTTGCAATCTGCGAGGAAGAAAGTCCATGTAATTTCAGCGCCTCTCGCATGGAGCCAAGATAGGCTTCAATCTTCTCTTTGGAGTAACGGCGTTCGAGCAAAGATTTGGCCGAGATGGCACCGGATTGCGTGATCTCTTCCAGTCTTGCGATTTCTCGCTTTTCGACTTCTAGTTCACTCAACGTTTTGAGAAATTGAGTTTGTGTATCAACTAAGTCTTCGTAGGTGAGTCGAACCTCGAAAAGCAATTCCCCTGCCGTCACTGCTTCGCCCGTCACTGCATGCACGTGTGTGACTACACCGCTAAGTGGAGAGGAAACGCGAATTTGAGTGCGCCCAGGTTTAGCAGCGATAATCGCCGGTACGGTAATGGTACGTTTGTAGTCACGGAGAACGATCGGTTGTAAGTAATCATGTGTTAGCCCGAGATTCTTTAAAGCTTGCGCATTGAGTTCCAATGACGTGCCTTCGTCGTGGCCTTCATGATCGTGCCCAGCGTGGTCGTCGTGCTCTCCCTCCGCGTGATCGTGGCCAGCATGAGCATCAGCAGACGCGTTGACCGACCGTCGCTGTTGCAGCGTAGTGTCAATCCATGCAGACAACGTTGGCCACCAGAAGCTATAGCTTGCTGCAGCGCAGATCGCGAACAACAGGCCACTTCCAGCCAGCAATTTCTTCCTATGATTGCTAATCAATTTCCAGCTCATGGCCTCACCTCGACCTGTGGTCAACGAATAAGAAGTTTCTATATGTGCATGAATGCGGCTCGATGACCGGAATTCAGCTAACAAGTTCAGTCAGAACAAACCGAAAGCGTCAGATCACATTCGTGCAAAGACGTACAAAGCGAAATTGGCTTTGTGAAATCAAGCTACAAATTGCGATAGATCTGATCACTCAAGATGGGCAAGAGGCCAAAGGCGAATCCACGCGGATCGCAGTGGCCCAAGCTGAGACGATCGCTAGGGCAATCAGATTTGCCAAGATTGCGCAAGCGCGCAGCGCAAAGACAAAGATGCGGGGGGGCCCGCTAATTCAAAGTGCCTAGAGGCCTTGGCGTACGAGACGCAGGCCAACGGTGCTAGGGTAATCGTATCACCAAAACATATAACGATGGGTGACAAGACCCTAATGTCGGTGAGACTATTTGATGACGCAGCTATGAAACTGCAACTCGGCTCATTGCAATCGTGCGAGCCATCACATGGAACTTCTGGCGAGTCGGCTGAACGGTTCTCATCCTTGTCCGAACAATCCTTATGCTCCGCTTCAACATCATGTGATTCAGACGCATGATCGTGGCACCACAATTTCGGAGCATCTACGGCAACACACGCGTATTCAAAGGCGTGGTGGTGATGATGCACGCAGCAGCCAAATACCGCATGAACGATAAAGGCAATTAGTGCGAGTAAATTGGATGCTGCTTCAAACACGATATTTCCGAGGGTTACGTTGTATCCAAGTCGACGATTGTAGCAAATTTACGTAGCCGCTACCACGTTGATCGGCTACCCATCGATCGCAAATGAAGGAGAAACATCGAGAATCCACCCCTTCTTTGCTTGCATTGAGCTGGCCTCATGCCATTTAGTGGTGCCCAAGGAGGTAGTGCCCTGGGTGCCAGCTATGGTGCGAATGAACCGGCCGACCGTAATAGTTGTTCGAATAGTACGATGAAACCTGGGGAATCCCGGTTTGCGGGTAGCCGTAGTTGCTGCTGTACGGTTGCGAAAATTGGGAGTTGTAGCCGTACGATGGAATCCCGCCCCCATAGCCTTGAACAAAGCTTTGCTGCGGTGCAACGTAATGATGGTCGTGGTGCGAGTGGTGTCTGCTATAGCCTTGACCATACCCTCCATAGGACGGATGCTGGGCGATCGCCTCATTTGCCGTGAATAAAAATGCCAAGCCAATGACTGCTAAACCGTAGACCATTTTCATTCGATTGCTCCTAAAAGCACAACATGGAGATGTTGGAAGCAAGGATTCGCTTCCGATGCTTCGAGGTATACGCAAGAGTCGTACCGAGCGTTGTGTAATAGGGAATGAGGAATGGGAAATGAGGAAAAGTCGGGCATTTTCGCTAACGTTGCTTTTTGACGAGTTGTTGTTCATCCAATTGTTGTCATCAATTCGACTCGGACGACATCGAATTGACTTCCATTCCCTATTCCTCAATCCTTATTCCCTTTATTCCTCATTATTGCTGGCTAAACGTCAGACCGCGAAGCGAATCGCTACCGCTGCGATCTATAACCGCTTCGAGCGAACCCGAAAGGGCAAAGCCATCAACCTTGGCTTTGGCTGCGGCCAATTGTGCTTGGGCAGTCACGTATTGCAGGTTCGAATCAAAGTAGGTTCTTCGCGCAACAAGCAATTGGATGAAATCCATCTCTCCAGCCTTGTAAGCTGTTTCCGCCAGTGTTAAAGCTTCCTTGGCTCCTGGCAAAATTTCGTTGCCGTAGACGTTCACCGCTTCCAGCGAAGTCTCGAAATCGTTTGAGATAATTGCAAGCCGAGCACGAATCGCGTTCTCGATGCGTTTCGCTTCCATCAAGGCTCGGCAGTATTCCGCCCGGGCGGCCGCGATGTTCCCCTGGTTCTTGTTGAACACAGGAATAGGTAAGCCGACCTGTAGATTGATCAAGCCCGAATCGGTACCGTTGTCAAAACCGGCACCTAACTGTGTCGTAATATTTGGCACGGCCTGCACACCATGTCGTTCCAGTTCTGCTCGTGCTTGGCTGATTCGAGCTTGAGACGCCGCGTACTCGGGACTGGAAGCAACGATCGTTGACGCAACGCTATCCCACGTCATCGTTTCGGAAGGCAAAGGGAACTCGCTAACTAAGATCGTTGGCGGGAGTCCTTGTATTCCTGCGACGGCCGCGATCTCGCGCCATGATGCATCGTATCGAGCTTGAGTTTGTCGATAGGCAAGATCGATCTCGTTGCGTTGTACTCTGGTTTGCAACACATCAATCTTCGACCCTTCGGCAGCTTTCAATCTCAGTTGAGCCAGCTCGTATCCCTTGTCCATCAAGCCGCGAAACTCTTTGATCAAGATGAGTTGCTTCTGATAGCCAAGTGCGGTGTAGTACAGAGTTTGGATGTCGGTTGCCACTCGTAGCTTCTGTGCTTCCAGCTCTTGCAGTTGAGCACGCAACGCTTCGTTTTGCACGCGACGATTGAGTTCGAGTTTACCAGCGGTCGCGAATTCTTGCTCTGCGAATAGAAGGTGCTGGTCGGTTCCACGATCAGCGAGTTGCTGTGCTTGATATCCAACGGTCGGATTGGCATAGAGACCGACCTGCGTTCGATACCCAGCAGCTTTTTGAGTGGTTGCTGCCAGCTCTTTCACAGCGGGGTTGTTGTTGAGCGCAAGAGAAACTAATTCCTCGAGTGTCATACCATTGGGTGAAGCCAACGGCGTTTCGATTAGCTGATTTTGTGGGATTGAGTCGACGGCTGCGATGACAACGTTCGTATCGCCAGAGTCTCTCTCGTCAAGCGAACCGCTGGCCGGAATGACTGCGGAATCGACAACTAATTGATTGTCTGTGGCCTTTCCCACAGACTCAATCGCTACGGGCTTGCCATTCGAAGCATGATTTGAAAATCGATCCACTGAACGTCGACCGGATTTGACAGCACATCCGCAGGAGCAAGCCATCAAGGCGGCTACCAGACAAAGGAAGTTGTTTTTCATTGTGTTCACCCAGCCAAGAATCGAGAAAATCGCTCAAGCCATCAGAAGTTCGATGAAATGACGATTGGCTCAAATGCGCAGGTGAAAAACTTCAGTGAGACCAGCGGGCGGACGCAGCATGGAATCAACTTGGCTACGACGGTTCGCCACTACTTCGAATTCCAGCTCGCATGTGAACAGACTGACGGTGTCGATTTGGCGGTAAATCTCGACCGCAGAAGGCGGAACTACGCCGATATCTTTCATGATGCAATTAGGGCACTGCGAATCATCAGGTGGATTTCTAAGCGGCAATTCGTGATCGTATTGGGAGTTATCCGAGCCAGCAACATTGACACAGCTGTCACAAGACATTTCTGTACTGCGATCGACGGACAGCATGCGCGTAACCAAGCAAGACAGACAAACGTCCTGGGGCGCGAGAAAGCAAAACAGCATCCAAGCCGTCAGCCATCGCGATAATCTCTGTGACTTGTGTAACACAATGAATTCCTTACAAGTTGCTCGCTTTCCAACGCAAAGCGTTCCACTAGTACACCTTCGTCACTATCGGCATTGCAAACAATTCCTTCCAACCAATTCTTACGAATCCATCGATCGACCCAATTGCCGTTCGTCGTATTCTTTGCAATTTCTCCAGAGTGACAGAGTCAGTGATCTGCTAGCAAAAGCTCTTGGTTGACTGGGCAACCTTACGATGCATTTAATCCAACATTGAATGTTTGACTGACTTACGATTTGAGCAGTCGAAGACCGTTGGCAACGACCAACAGCGATGCGCCTGTGTCAGCAGCGATGGCTCCCCATAGCGAAGAAATTCCCATCAATGTCAGAACAACAAAAACCGCTTTTACGGCGAGTGAAAACACGATGTTTTGACGGATGATTTGCATGGTTCGCCTCGAATGACGAATCAGCCAGGGCACTTTGGCCAGTTCGTCGGACATCAGCGCGATGTCGGCAGTTTCAATCGCGGCGTCGCTGCCAACGGCTCCCATCGCAATTCCGAGCGTTGCCCTGGCAAGAGCGGGTGCATCGTTGACTCCGTCGCCGATCATCGCCACTTGCCCAAAGCGAGCGACAAGATCTGCGACCGAATTTACCTTATCCTCGGGCAACAATTCGGCCTTTACTTCGTCGATACCTACGGCCTTCGAGACAACTTGTGCCGTTCCTGCATTATCACCCGTCAGCATCACGATTTTTTCGATGCCGAGTCGGTGAAGCTCCTTGATCGCGTCAATGCTCTCCTTGCGAATCGTATCTCCCATCGCAATGAAGCCGCAAACATGCTCGTCGTTGCCTACCACGACGATCGAACGACCTGCATTTTGCAACACTTCCAATTGCTCGTGAACCTCTGGTGTTTCTTGACCGCGTTCTTCGAGGTAGCGATGCGATCCGAGCCAATAGAGCTTGCCGCCGATTGTCCCGCGTGCTCCTTTGCCTTGGATGATTTCGAACTTCTCTGACGACGGAAGCGTGAGTCCACGTTTTTTGACTTCATCGAGGATGGCTTGGGCCAGAGGATGCGAGCTGCTTTGCTCGAGAGCACCCGCTCGCGTGAGAAGTTCCGTTTCATCATGCCCATTCATCGGGACGATTTCTACGACAGTCGGTTTACCTTGGGTGATGGTTCCAGTTTTATCGAGTGCAATCGCTTTTAGTCGTGCCGGGATTTCGACAAACAATCCACCCTTGATGAGTACACCATGTTTTGCCGCAGACGTAAGCGCCGCGACGATGCTAACGGGAGTAGATATAACCAGTGCGCATGGACAAGCGATTACCAAAAGCACCAGCGATCGATAAAACCAATCCGACCACAAACCGCCAAAAAGCGTTGGTGGAATTATACAGACAAGTAGCGCCGCAATCATGACCGCCGGCGTGTAGATCGCGGCGAACTTCTCGACCCACATTTCCGAAGGAGCCCGTTTGGACTGGGCATCGCCGACCATGTTGATTATTTGAGCTAGCATCGTATCTTCGGCAAGTTTGGTCGTTTCAACTTCGAGCAATCCATCACCGTTGACCGTACCTGCAAAGACCAAGTCACCTACTTTCTTCTCGACGGGAACACTTTCACCTGTGATCGATGCTTGATTGATACTGCTCGCACCGGAAACGACTTTTCCATCTAACGGCAATTTGTCTCCAGGGCGAATGACCACAATGGAACCAACTGCGACTTCGTCGGGGGCCACTTCTTTCGATCGACCGTCTGGCTGTTTGACATTGGCCATCGAAGGGCTAAGGTCCATTAACTTGCCGATCGCATTGCGAGCACGTCCAACGCTCCACGATTCCAGCAACAGCGAAAGGGAAAATAGAAACGCGACAGTTGCTCCCTCGGACCATTCACCTATCAGAGCCGCACCGACGACAGCGACCGTCATCAGAAGGTTCATATCCGGTCGCAGCGATACCAAGGATCGCCATGCTTTGGGAAACACCATCCCGCAACCAGCCACGATCCCAATCGCGTAAAAACCCTTCGCAATCCACTCCATCGCACCGCTGGATGATCCGCTCCCAAGCCACTCGATCAAGAATCCGATCAGTCCAGCTAGTCCACTGGCAGCAGTCAACAACGATCGTCTGTTTCGTGTCCAATACGAATCGACAATCATGTCAAGGCTCGCTTTCCAGCGCGTAGCCTTTAGCCCACTCCTCGCGATGGCGTCTTCAATCTCGGTTTGCCCTATCGAAGAGTCACTCGTATTCACGGTAAGCTTTGCGTTGAGCAAGTCAAAGCTCAACGACTCTTCACCTACCAACGGAACAAGTTCCCTTTTCAACAACGCAACTTCTTCGGCGCAGTCCATTCCATGGATACGGTATTGCAACACAGTTGACCTTCTATCTTTCTTGGAATCCATCGCATTCGCTCAGTACTTTTCCTCACCAGCCATACCCACATTAGCGAACACTGCTGCCTCTAACGCGTCGATTAAGTCGCTTTTCGATTGCGCACCAACTAATCGTTTAACCTCGATCCCGCGATCAAAAATCAAGACAGTCGGATACCGCTGGATTTGATACTTCTCCTTGATGAATGGGTTTTGATCGATATTCAGTTCAGCAACGATGACTTTGTCCTTCATCTGTTGAGCAAGTTCCTGAATCGTCGGCTTCATCCCGATACACGGTTGACACCATGGTGCCCACATGTCGACCAACACAAGCTGGTTGCTGCCGATGAGCGTATCTTGAAACGTCCGGTCCGTAAGTTGAAGAGGAGCGACACTAACCGAAGAGTTTTGTTCAATATTTATCGATTCGTGACGAGTCATACATCCAGACTGGCAAATAAACAGCGTCAATGCCAAAACGGTACTCGGAACTGCGAGTCGCGAAAAGTCTCCTTGCATGGTTGTGGCTTTCAAATGTACATTCCTCCAGATTCCTCCTGCCGGACGCCCTTCACCCTGCGAAGCACAGGATGAAGGGAGTAAGAGCGTTACGCCATCTACTTCTTCGGTTTTGATGTGAAAGTTCCACCAGGTCCCACCAGCTTCACTGGCTCCTTGCCTGCTTTCTCGATCGCTTCCCAGAGCAGTAACGGCGATAATGATGAACTCTTCTTTGGAGTCACGACAGCCACCTTCGACTTGACATCCGTTTTGACCGAATCAACACCTTCCAATTCAGACAGCGTTGCACCAACCTTCTTGGCGCAACTCTCACAGTCGAGCGTTTTCAAGGTAATGGTTGTTGCGTTTTTTGAATTCGCAGGTGATGCCTCGGATCGCTGGATCGCGACAGCAGTCATCGCCAGGACAACCAATAGACACAGGGAAATACGGTACATTTTCAGATTCCTTTCATTGGATCGAAAAAACTTAAGTGCAGTTCTCGAATCAAGCCAAACGCGGACACATGAGATTCCTCACTTAGTCCGCGTTTTTCAATGTTTCGCAATGGATCTATTCAGTTGGTTTTGGTGGCTTGTGTCCGGTCTTTGCTTCGTAAGTCGCAGCAAATTTCTCGAAGCGTTTTGGACCGCAGAGGAAACACTGCGACTCAGGGCGATCGTGTTCCTTGCACCAGTCTCCCGCCGCTTTAAATTTGGCGACTAACGAAGAATCGCAACGTGCGCATTCGCTTTCAGGCACACCGTGCTCGACGCACCACCAGCCACCATGACTGTGATCCACGCCAGACGAAATCGTCGCTTTTGCGGCATCATCCGAAGTGGTTTTGCTGTTGCATCCACTCAGTCCAATCGCGCTCATGATGAGCAATCCGATCATTCCGATTGCCAAGCAGCGTGTTCTAGTAATCAAATGCATTTGAATCTCCATCGGCTTTGCCGAAACAAGGGGTTAGACTGTTGATCGCTCTCGCTTGAATTGTTGGGCAGACAAAGCGTCTGAACTCCATTCCTGCGAGACCTCAGGCTCAGTCGGGGTAACAGGTTGGAAACGGTGAACATCATCGTTTCCATCATCTTCGTCGTGGCTCGTACTCGGAAGATTAAAGACTACGTACAGAACTCGTAAAACAAGTAAGCTCATGACCATCGCACTGCACACACCTCCAATGACTACGGTTGCAAGCGGCCTTTGTACTTCGGAGCCCATGCCATCGCTAAACGCCATTGGAACGAAACCGAGACTAGCCACCAACGTGGTCATGAGAATCGGGCGCAAACGCGTCATGGCCGCTTCTTCGACTGCCTCATCCAACGAACGCCCCCGTCGACGAAGTTGTCGGATCGTCGATACCAACAGCATGTCATCTAGCCCTGCGACGCCTGAGAGCGCGATGAAACCTACGGCAGCCGAGATTGAGAATGGCATGTCACGAATCCAAAGCGCGAGCACACCGCCGATCCAAGCGAACGGTACGCCCGTGAATACTCGAAACGAATCCACCCAATTGCGATAGGTCATATACAGCAGCGACAAGATCATCAACAGTGCAATGGGGACGACAATCATCAGTCGCGTTTGGGCACGCTGGAGATTCTCAAACTGCCCGCCCCATTCGATTCGGTAACGGCCAGCGGGTAGTTGTACTTTATGAGAAATGGTTTGCTGTGCTTCAGCCACAAAGCTGCCAAGATCACGCCCACGAACATTGGCTTCGATTGTAATTCGGCGCTGATACCAATCACGCTTGATGGTGTTTGGACCCGTGACCTTTTCGATGGTGGCGAGTCGCGACAATGGAATGCGTTCACCGCTCGGTGTGGCGACGAGAATTTGACGTATCGCATCGGGATCTGCTCTCGCCTTATCGGGAAGTCGAATAATTAGCGGAAATCGTAGCTGCCCTTCGTACACCTCACCTACGTTGTGAGTTCCCAAAGCTCGAACAATATTCATGACCGTACTTGCAGAAATCCCATACCGCGCGATCTCATCTTGTTTAATGCGAATCTGAAGCAGCGGCTGACCTGATACCTGTTCAACTTTGACATCGTCTGCACCAGGAATTGAATTGAGAACGCGTTCGACTTCGGTTGCTTTTGCGACCATCAAATCCAGATCGTCACCGTACAGAATTGCAGCAACATCCGAACGCACCCCAGAAATCATTTCGTTCATCCGCATTTCAATCGGCTGCGACATGGCTAGTCGCGGACCGGGTAAATCACGGAGTTCCTCCTGAACAAGCACTGTCAATTCTTCCTGCGTTCTTGCCCTCGTCCAACCTTCGCGAGGGTGAAGGGTAATGAACAGATCAGTCAACTCCGTTCCCATCGGATCGGTTGCAACCTCTGCCGTTCCGATACGACTCCAAATCTGAGCAATCTCCTTCGGAAACTTCTCAAGCAGCACTTGCTCCATTTTGGTGTTATAGCGAATCGACTCCTCCATAGTTGTTCCTGCCAGTCGAACGACGTTGAGTGTGATTGCCCCCTCGGATAGTCGCGGCACAAACTCTGATCCAAGGTTGGGTGCGACCAATGAAAAAACGGAAACGAGTAGCAGTAACGCCATGCCAATCACGAATGCTTTGTGGTGCATTGTGTAACGAAGCACTGGAGCATAAAGTCGCTTCAGAATTCGCAGTAGCAAAGGGTCTCGTTCTTCGATTTTCTTAGGAAGGAACAGACTGGCGAGAACCGGCATCAACGTTAACGACAGCACCATGGAACCGGCCAAAGCTAAGATAACTGTCATAGCCATTGGCCGAAAAAGTTTTCCTTCGACACCTTCCAGTGTTAGGATTGGCAAGTAGACAATCATAATGATAAGCTCACCAAACATGGTCGGTTTGCGAACTTCAATGGCCGCGTCGCGAATGACTTCGAGACGGCTTTTGCCTTCTCGATTGTGAGCTAAGTGGCGAACGCAGTTTTCGACCATCACAACCGAACTATCAACCACAAGCCCAAAATCAATGGCTCCCAAACTCATCAGGCTTGCCGCAATTCCGTATTGCAGCATACCAGAAAAAGCGAACAACATGGAGAGAGGAATCGCGAGCGCCACAATGATCCCGGCTCGCAGATTTCCCAAGAAGACGAATAGTACCGCTACAACGAGCAACCCGCCTTCGAACAGATTCTTTTGCACTGTGTGAATGACATGATCGATTAACTCCGTTCGATCATAGACCGTTTGAAGTTTGATTCCTGGCGGTAAGGTCTCTCGAATCGCCCTGATTTTCTCCTTGATCGCCCATGTAACTTGATGACTGTTTTCGCCCATCAACATGAAGCCCAGGCCCAAAACCGCCTCGCCGCGACCATTGGCCGTCACCGCGCCACGGCGTATTTCATGACCGAGCTGAACATCTGCAACATCTCGAATGCGTACCGGACTGCCGGCTTCGGATTTGATTACAATGTCTGCGATCTCGTTGAGGTTCACGGTCCTGCCGACACCGTGAACCAATAACATTTCGCTACCGTCGTCAACCGTACCCCCACCCACATTTTCGTTGTTAGATTTTAACGCATCCGACACTTGTTCGAACGTAAGGCCGAACTTGAATAAACGCTCGGGGTCAAGTCGAATTTGATACTGCTTCTCGTAACCGCCCCAACTATTGACCTCCGCTACGCCACGAACCGAACGCAATTGAGGCTTGACCACCCAATCATGAATCGTCCGCAATTCAGTGATCCGCTTGATGCGTTCTTCTTGTCGAATCTGAGAGAAATCGACTCCGTCATAGACCAATACATAGTGAAAGACTTCGCCCAATCCCGTTGAGACCGGTCCCATCTGCGGTCGTTGAATTCCATCAGGCAAGTTCACTGTCGAAAGGCGTTCGTTGATTAGTTGCCTAGCAAAGTAAATATCGACTCCGTCGTCGAAGATGACGGTGACCTGAGAAAGACCAAATTTAGAGATCGATCGAAGCTGGTTCAACCTCGGCAATCCGCTGATCGCTTGCTCGACAGGAAACGTAATTTGCCGCTCGATTTCCTCGGATGCAAGTGACGGTGCTACCGTGTTGATCTGAATCATGACCGGGGTTGTGTCCGGAAACGCATCGATGTCGAGTTGCTGAAGCGAGTACACTCCCAAAGCAGCGAATAGAAGCGTTGCCACAATGACAAGGGCACGGTGTTTCAAGCAAGCGTCGATAATCCAATTGAGCATCTCAGTTTCCTTTCTATTTAGCGCAGCAGTCGCAACCAGCACCAAGGTTGTTCTTGAGGAGTTGCGCCTTCAACACGTCGCTACCAGCCGTCGCGATAACCTCCCCTGGTAAGACACCGGATAAAATTTCAGAATACTTGCCATCGTTTGCGCCGATCCGAACAGTACGAACATGAAAGACCTTGGGGCTTTCTGGGCTATCGAAATAGCCTTTGTCACGAACGAATACCACTTGGCAGCAACCTTCCCAATGCGAAGCAGTGGACGGTATTACGATCGCATCGGATTCCGATCTCAGAAGAACCTCCACCGAACCAAAAGTTTCGTTTCGAAGCAGTTTATTTTGGTTGTCTAAGCTGGCGCGAGCTTGAACCATCCGCGTCGTCTTGTCTGCTGACGTACTGATCCAGTCGATCGCACCCATCGTAACTTTGCTATTACCGTCGGTATGAAAGCGAACAGATTGGCCGGGAGCGATTTGATTCATCGATTCAAGTGGGACATTGATCGTTAGCCACATGCGACTGACATCGGCAACTTGAAAAAGAATTCGAGCCGGATCGACAACCTCACCTGCGGAAGCGGTGCGATCAATCACAACTCCATCGAGTGGCGACAGAATTGGCATCAGATTGGAAGACGACGTTTCCAGATTGAGTCGCGAGCGAATGGAGTCCGGTATGGCGAACAAACGGAGTTCAGCGAGTATTTGCTGTTCGGAGAGTCGCTGCAGTTCGTTGGCCTGCACGGGTAGACCAAGATTTTTGAGTGACTGTTCCGCGCTCAGTAAGTCCGCTTGGGCTTTTGACAATGCAGCTTCGGCCTCGATAATTCGGGCCCCGGGAACAGCGTCTCGGGCCAGCGTGAGCCGTGAGACATTCTGTTGCTGAAGCTTTCGTTCTGCAAGCGAACGCATCAGCGCTGTTTTGAGTGCGCCCACCTCTGCAGCATCGATAATTGCAAGCAGCTCGCCTTTTGAAACTATGTCTCCAACATTTTTTTCAACACTCCAGATGCTTCCGGCAACGCGTGAAGCGAGGCTCGACTTGCGGGTTGGATCGTAAATGATCGAACCGCTGCAACGAATCGATTCCACGATGGGTCGGCGATCAACGATTTCTACATCGACTCCCGCTTGCTTCGCCGATTCGACTGATGCGAACTGAATACGAGATTGATAGATCTTGCACTCGCTGTTGTTGGCCTTGCGCGGCGACATGCTGAGGGCTCGAGCAACTCGTACTAGATCGGCTTGCAATGTGGTTGCTGGCACCTTGAGTTGCGCTATTTCTGGATGATGCAAAGTGCAGTTATGAACACCATGCACTTCACACCAACCAAAATCTGGGCCCTTTGGTAATAACCCTGGGTCGCACTCGACGCAAATTGACTCCGGTACGCTGTGCTCGTCACACCAGTCATCCACAACCTTAGTCGAAGTCCCGGTCAGCGAACCAAACTTGGGGATTCTCCAATCGTTCTTGTGGCCAAAGTAGAATAATGCCGCAAAACTGACCAGAACCAACGTCGGCCCTAAGGCGACAACGAACTTTGCCAGCGTTTGCTTTAAATAGCTCGGCCGCGTCGATCGGAGCGTCTCGCTAGGTAGCGAAAACGATGCCTCATCACCTGTTCGGTTTTTAAGAGCATTGTTCGGCTCATTCAAAACGGAACCAGAAGTATAGCGAATCATAGCTAATTCCAGAAGTTTGATTGTTTGGTCGAGGTAGATTGGCCAGCCAGAGTTCCGCAGCGCTTTCGTCAAAAAAAGACGAACAGAACGGTAGACGAGCTACACGAATTGGACATTCCCAAACACAAGCGTGCGATCGGGCCGCGAAGGTAGAAATTCGCTAGATTTGCAGGATGGAATAGGCGCGCAGAATCGCCCGCCCAAACACCAAAGCCCGATCTGTCAAATGATCAGCAGGCTTGGCGCAGTCCGCTTGCCCCATCGAAGAAGTATATGATTCGTTAACCGCAAAATCTAAGACCACGAAGTCATGCAGATCGCAGATCGAATCGGTCTCTGAAACGAGAGCACCGCCACAGAAACAATTACAGCATTCGGACGATGGATCGCAGGGGGCATCAGACCCGCCCCCTTCGCTCGTGCCAGAATCGCAACAGTGACACGCTGGCGGAACTTCCAACTGTGAAGGAGCACTGCCAAACTGTTCGTGGAAATCGCAGAAATCGTTGCATAGCACTGGGCAGACCAGTACTTGAAGACACATCAAAATCGCAATTATTCTTGGGACCAACATCAAATCTCCTACGTGGAAGAATATTCGACCGCAGATCGCAAGTCAATCTCAGTAGCTTGGTACATATCGAATGATCGAATGACGCACATCGCGGTTTACGCCTCGAGTGGCGGTTGAACGTCAAAATCCACTTACTTCTTGCAGCATCCCTTGGTGCAGGTCGCGGTTTTGGCCTCGACCGTGCTTGCCGCCTTGTCGGCACAGCAGCCAGCCGAGCAGCCCGTTGCTCCCCCGTCGCAGCAATCGCATTTGCACTCTTCGCAGGAGCAGACGCCAGTTTCACAGCAGCATCCGCCATCAGGACAGCAAGTTTCACAAGCACAAACCTTTGGTTCGGCAGTCAAATTCGATTTGTTTGCGAAATTTGCTCCCATCGCCACTCCAAGGCCGATCAAACACAACAACACCAACGATGCAATGATCTTCATTTCATTTTTCCGTGTAAAAGCACTCGAACTTCAACTTGTTTCTTTGGCAGCGACTGGCTTCACATTAGTTTGATGCCAAAGCCAAGCGGAACCTTCACGAAATCGAACAATTTTTTGTCAACGTCCTACGAGCAAGACTGATTGCCTTTCAACCAGCCTAACGTGGGTACAGACTTTGGGCGTTAGACTTCAGATGCGGCGCTTGTGCTAAAATCCACCGCGAAAGAAGAGAAAAAAAACTCTAACGTTCAATTCTTCCATTCTTCTGGCAGGCAATGCCAACATTCGTCTAAAATGAGGTCATTCGAAACCTGTCGAAATTTCGCATCCGACCGTTCGTTCGAGCTGTGCTAGTATTCCGGCCAAGGTCGCTTCAATACGAGCAACCTCGACTCGAAAAACCAAGACCTCCGAAAAGTTGTCGATCAACTGAACAAATGAGATCTTTCCAACAGTGTATTCAGACTGAGAGATTTCAAAGGCCTGCTCTGCCCTCGGGATAATTTTTTCCACATAAAGCGAGCGTTGCTTATCAAGCGATTGAGCTTGTTGAGCGAGCCTCCGCAAGCGACCTGCGAGTGAGTTCCATTCGGATTGGTGAAGCTGAGTTGAGCTATTTCTTTCGGAGACTGCCTGGCAGATTCCAGCTTGGATCTTATTCTTCCAAATTGGAAGAGTTGTGCCAACAGAAAAGCTGATGTTGTCGATACCATCGGCGAGTGGACTAATTGCTTCGCTTGTACTCATCATGCCATATTGAACACCGTAGGTCAGGTCTGGATATTTTTGTAGGGAAGCGACTCGTTGCTTTTGCAGATCACGTTGAATCTGCCAAGCGAAGCTTTGAAGGGTAGGATTACATTGTTGGGCAGTTGCTAACAGCGAATCGAGTTGAATGGCCACTTCATTTATGGGCAAGCTTTCGGTAGTAACAACGAAGAGTTCAAGTGGTTGCTG
>JBEBHM010001170.1:0-1998 GCA_040080875.1 Pirellula sp. | reverse complement strand
GGACATACGCCGGCAAACGGCCTCTATTTCGGAAATGATACGACGGGCAACTATGAATTGTCGATAGGCAACGTTTCGCAAAGCGTCTTGGGACGTGCCTACTATTCACTCGATCTAACCTCAGTGCCTGTTGGCGCGACAATTAGCTTGTCCTACAACTACTTCGTGCAGACCGAAGGTCAGCTCGGACTGCTCGGTTACTATGATCGCGCGATCGTAAACGTTAGTCGCGACTTCTCCAATGCTGCGTTTCCGATTGCGACGGTGCAAAGCACCCAAAGTGCATTGGTTGATCCAAGCAACGGCTGGCGGAACGTGAAAGTCGACTTGGGACAGTTCCAAGGCACGACCGTGCAGATTGCATTTGACTTTGACAGTGTCGATGCTCTGTATAACAACTATGAAGGCTTTTACATCGACGATGTGAATTTGCGAGTTGGTCGAGTGTCGCTCAGTGCAACGACTAATCTAGCGAAAATCCAAGGTGGCGCGAACGAGATTTTTGGACAGAGCGTCGCAAGCATCGGTGACTTGACCGGTGATGGGGTGCCGGAGTTCGCGGCCATGGCCCAGGGCTTCAATAGCCGTGTGCTGGTCTTTGATGGTGCTGCACGTCCATGGACGGCTGGCCTAGCCTATCTCGATGACGCAATCAAGTATTCCGAAGTCACCGGCGCGCTTTCGTCGGGCTACTCGCTGACTACTGCGGGCAATGTCATTCCCGATGTCACTGCACCTTTGCCGGACATATTGCTCAGCAGCATTTCATCACTCAGTTTGCCAGCCTACGTCTTGTCAGGAGCTGTACTCGCGCAACCCGGCAGCAGCACCGCGTTCACGAATGCGGGAAGTACCTTGTCCAGCGGTTATGCCGTGCCGCTAGGCAACCTCGACGGACTCGATGTGGATGACTTGGGTCTGGTCTTTGCAGCTTCCAGTGACAATGTTGCCGAGAACGGAAGCAGTGTTAAGCACTTTGTTGGACAGGTATTCCTGAATTCCGGAATCACCAACGGCTCACTCTTCAGCAAACCGAGTTTGGTGGTGGAGTCCGGTGCTCCGTTGTACTTCTCGTCGACGCCTGCATCTTGGTTCTTCGGATCGCTTGGAGACGTGAACGGTGATGGCTTGCCGGACTTCGCGATCGCTGATTCGCTGGCGGGCCGCATGTTGTCCATTTACACCGGCCATGCATTGTCGAACAATCCGGCGACGACCACAATCTTGTTTGCGTCGGATGTATATCAATATGAATTGGCCCTACCACTACCCATCGTCCCCGCTGATCTTTTGAGAAGGGTTAACCTGAGCGATGCGGGGGTGTCCGTTCACTCTATCGGTGAGACGGCGGTCATCGAAGGTGTAACGACCAACGGTCGACTGGGTGCTCCGCGCAGCCTGGGCGATATCAATGGCGATCGACAGGACGATTTTGCCATCGAAAGCGATCAAGCCTACTACATCTTTTACGGACCACAATCGTTTGTCGACGCAGATAGAATCGTCGATCGGGCCGATTTGATTGTCAATCGACTTGCGATCGGTACCAAGATGGTCACTCTTGCTGAAACATTGGTAAATATTGATGGAGATGCGCTGGGGACGAACGACCTATTGTTCTACAACAAGGTTGGAACCACTCTTTCGTTTGAGATCATTTACGGTAGCAACTTGTTGCCACGGGATCTGAACTCTGTGGAATCTACGATCAGCGATCCCGCGATCATCAAACACATCTCATTTGCGACAACCATCTCTGCAGCATCGACTTTCAACGTGTTTGGAGTCAACTGGAACGGCGACAGTAAGGGTGACATTGCTGCCTTCACAGGCAGCAACAGCGTCGGTCTACCAGAATTGACAATTTTTTCAGGGGCATTGTTGTTTGATACTCCTACCATCCCTGCTTCATGGGGAATAAACAGTTATTACAGCAGCACCGCGGCACCTGGATACCAAGCATCCAACCTCGGTGACTTTAACGGTGATGGTCTAGAT
>JBEBHM010001169.1:0-2001 GCA_040080875.1 Pirellula sp. | reverse complement strand
ATCTTGAAGTACCCTCATCTAAGTGTGGCAATCGTTGGTTCAAGACCGTGAACTATGCTACGAACGTCGCGGTCCAAACGCGAGTCAACGTCAATGCATCGACGCAATTGCATCATTGCGGACCACACAGCAAGGCAAATGCAGTTTCAGACTCCTAGTTTGTGTCGAGAATCAAAATCATTTGCGTTTATGTTAGATTTCGTCGAAATTTATAGCATGATTCGCCAAAAGAGGAATTGCTCCTCTAAGAGCCGCAAAATTGCAGCACGGCGGGGGACTTGTACATGAAAGGACCAACGGTCGCGATAATTATTCTCATTTGGAATGGTCGAGAAGACACCGTCGAGTGTCTCGAGTCTCTGAGATTGGACACGTTTCCGGCCAAAAAGATAAGTGTTGTCGATAACGGATCCAGCGATGACTCCTTGGCGGTCATTGGCAGCAGATTTCCTGAAGTGACGATCATTGAAACAGGGGCAAATCTCGGATTCACAGGAGGGAATAATGTTGGGATACGTCGTGCAATTGCTGACGGTGCGGATTATGTCTATATACTAAACAACGACACAACTGTTGAGCCGGATTCACTCAGTGCGTTAGTCGATGCCGCTGAGCGAAACCCGATATTCGGTCTTTTGGCACCGGTAATGCACTATTTTGATCCTCCTCAGGATATTTGGTTTGCAGGTTCTCAAATAGCGCTGTCGAGAGGTCTAGCAGTCCACGACAATTCGCGAAATCCTAATCGCAATGACTCACCGTACGAAGTTCCGTGGGTTAGTGGTTGCGCGATGCTAATGCCTTCCAGACTTGCATCTGAACTTGGTGGATTTGACGACAGATACTTTCTAACGTCCGAGGATGTTGATTTAAGCCTTCGTGTAACGAGGGCCGGATATGCGGTTGTGGCAGTTCCATCTGCACGTATTTACCACAAAGGCGGAAAATCGGGAAAGCGGATATCAGGAATAGGTTACTATTATGTCGTGCGAAACAAGCTCCTTTTAGTGAAGAACCATTGTGGAGGAGGATACCTATTTGCTGCTTTGCGAATCATCGGATTTCATTTTTGGGACGTCGTTCGCAGACGCCGGGAACCAAAAGTGCGAATGAGATATTTTCGGTCTATGTTCGATGCGGTTTACGATCATGTCTTCCGTCGTTATGGTCCGTATCGGTCAACTGCAGTTAAAACAACGATATGAACTATAGCTCAGCAATCCGCTTCCTTTACAGGGCGTATCCGTTTCGAAAAGGCAAGAACCGCCTTCGCTCCTTCGCGATGCGCCACATTTACGGTATCCAGATTGGGAAAGATCGATTCGAGAATCGAATGCTTTTCAACTTGGACAGCTTAATGGATTGCATGCTGTATCTCGATGGAGCGAACGAATTGCCGGCCATGATTGAGTTGCAAAAGTGGGTAGATTCCTGCTCATGCGATACATTTATCGATATCGGGGCTAACATCGGCTGCTTCTCACTATTTTTTGCACGCCACCCAAAGATTGAGAGGATTTACGCTTTTGAACCGGATCCAAGCAACCATGCACAATTGGTCTCAAACATCTGGTTAAACGATCAACAGCGGAAAATCAGAGCATTCGAAATGGCGTTGTCGGGAGAGAGCGGAATGGCATTGCTCTTTCGCCCGCAGGCCCGTCAGTCCGACGAGTTTTCGAAATTCAATATGGGGACTTCGGGCCTGGATCGATATCCGCGGCGACACGATCAAAGTGAAAAGGTCGAAGTGGCGAAGCGTAAACTCGATGATGTTCTCGATCTTTCAGGGGCTACTATCGCAATCAAGATTGATGTGGAAGGCCATGAGCTTTCTGTGTTGATGGGAATGAAGGAGATTCTCAAAAGGAACAATTGCGGGTTAATGATGGAGGTATGGAGCCAGAATCAAGAAAATGCAACGGCCGTCAGGGAATTGCTTGCTGAGTTGGGCTATGTCCGAAGCGACTTAGAGTTCGAGCCCGACACGCATCTCTACAC
>JBEBHM010001168.1:0-2001 GCA_040080875.1 Pirellula sp. | reverse complement strand
CGTCGATTTGCAATTCCAGTAAGGCTGTCCGTCAACACATCGAATTCGAGTTGTAACGAGTACTGCGTCATTCGATCGCGATAGACTTTGGCAGCCAGTGTGTTTCGCACGCGGGCAATCAGTTCGCTGACCACAATGGGTTTGTTCAGGAAATCATGGGCGCCATAATTGAATGTTGCGATGCGAGTTTCTTCGTCAGTCGATGATGTCTGAATCAAAATGGGAATGTGCTGCGTTCGATCGTCTTGTCGAAGCGATTCCAACAACTCCCATCCTGTAACGGGTCGCATGTTGAGATCGAGTAAGACGATGTCTGGCAAATTCGAAGCGATCTCATTTTGCGCTTTGCTCGAATCGGTGATGATTCGGAAGTTTCGAAAACCAACGCTCTTGAGGTGGTTTTGAACCATATTGGCGACTGCCGGTTCGTCGTCGACGATTACGATGCTTGCATCGCGGACCGTCTCATCCGTAGGGCGTGGAAACATGAACGGCGTCTGCGCCGGAGCTGCATCGACGTGCGTGACGACTGAGGTGGCTTCCCAGCTACCCATCAGGCTGTTGTTGGAAATGTCGGAGCTGAGTGACATGATTTGCGTGCTGGCGAGGTGGAGATTCTCAATCATTTGAAACTTTAGGTCGCTGTAGTTAGCCTGTCTAGCAATTTATTCGAGGAGTTGGGATGTGCCGTTTGCCACGGTCCTGAGGTGCGATGGGAACATAGAGACCTTGCAGTCGTTACGACGTACACGCTTCCAACTCGTTGGGTGCTCTCACACGGTCGACGATACTTCTAATTTGTTGGACGAGCATAGGAATTTTTTCGAGCTCACCCTTCTTAGAGGCTATTTCTAGATCGCGAGCGGGGATCGTAAATTGATGGAAGCCCAAGGACCCCCCTGCGCCCTTAAGCCAGTGCGCTAGATCCTCAAGCTCACGACTGTTCCCTTGACGATGTACTTGTTCCATGAGTGATATCCGTTCGCGCAAGTGCACGACAAACTCTTGCACGATCGAACAGATTTCGTCATCCTCGATCGGAAGGTCAGATTCTATCCAATCAGTCGTTGAGTCCGTTGCGTGTTGCTGGTCCGCGTTGTTTAGGGATTGCGTGAGATCTGTTACGGAGCGATGCAGGGCCGCAATCGATTCTGTCTCGGAAGGTTGGATGGGTACTGGCTGCAAGGAAATCGTCTCGCTTGGATCGACATTTCCGAGCAGTTCGCTCACCGTTGCGAGGAGCGTATTCATTCGGATAGGTTTCGCAAGGAATCCGGAATATCCCGCGGCTCGACACGAGTCCTCATCGTCTTTCATAACATTGCCGGTGAGCGCAATAATCGGAATGGTCAGCCCTTGCTTTCGCATGGTTTTTGTCGCGGTCATACCGTCCATCACTGGCATATGGACGTCCATAATGATTGCATCGAAGGTGTTGTCCACGGTTAAGTCGCACGCTTCTTTTCCATTCGTAGCACACGTAACGGTAGCACCCGCGCGCTCCAAATAGACGGTGACCAGTTGGCGGTTCGCTTGTCCATCGTCAACGACCAAAATGTTGCACCTCGGCAATTGAATAGCCGACTTTTCGTCCTCGAACGCCCTCTTGGTTGCAGAAGCGAGTTGTTCGGGTGACATCGGCTTGATCCCTTGGAGTGACCCGGGATCGATGATGATGGAAAATACGCTCCCCTGACCTTGAACGCTTGTGGCCGAAACCCCGCCTCCCATCAACTCAGCCAAGTAGCGGCAAATAGACAATCCAAGACCAGTGCCACCGAATCGTCTCGTGATGGAACTATCCTCTTGTGAAAAGGGATCAAAAATCTTGTCGATCGCCTGGGATGAAATACCGATACCCGTGTCGACGATATTGATTTGCAACATAGGTCGGACACCATCGATCATACTTGCCTCTACTGCGACGCTGCCGCGTTCGGTGAATTTGATGGCATTGCCCACGAGATTGATGACCACTTGACGCAATCGCACTGCATCGAC
>JBEBHM010001167.1:0-2004 GCA_040080875.1 Pirellula sp. | reverse complement strand
GTCCTCTCCCAAGATCCTTGTCGATGACAATGCCGAAGGAACGCTCGAGAGCGTAAACGAAGTTCCATTCACAAGCGTAAACGCATCACAGACGGTAGCAACAACGAGTTTTGCTGGATTTGCTAAGGCGGGTACGACGATCGTCGTGACACCGACGATCAGCGAAGGAGAGCATGTCAATTTAGACTACACGGTAACGCTGAATTCATTTACAGGGGCGGGCTCGACGGGAGTACCTCCTCCAAGACAGACCAACGAGATCAGTTCTCGCGTGACTGTCCCCGATGGATATACGATAATCGTTGGTGGTTTAACGCAGAAGAATGCGAGTTCAACCCTCAACGGCATCCCGATTATTGAGCGAATCCCAATCTTGCGAGTGCTAACCAGTTTAGCAACCAATAGCAACCGAGACAGCTCGCTTTTTGTCTTTTTGCGCCCGGTAATCCTTGAGGAAGACAAGTTTAGAGACCTCAAGCATCTATCGAAACGCAGTGCCCAAGCGGCAGGCGACGGCCACAGCTATCCAGCTAGCTCGCCCCTTCTAATGGCTAAGTGAATTGATTCATCGATTCACCAGCCGCAAACCACATTCACGCGATTGCTGTGCGAAACAGGTCGTGAGCGAGTTTCGGCTGAGGATATTTTGGCAGTGCATTACATTGAGGCTCGCATGGTGAACCATCTCGACGAGCAATACGTCGCCCGCCGAAGTGTCCGTCATTCCGACCCCAGTAGCGAGCCGACCGGTGTTCGCAGTAATATAGACAGTGGCGGAGACGAAGCGGCTCAGTCCAACGCACAATTAATCCCTCCAATCCGCTTTGCTACTGTTGGCATGGATTGCTATTCGTTTTAAGCATCTACACTTTCGGACACAACCATGTCAGAAACGGATAAATCCTGTTTCTTCGTGAGCCCCATCGGGGGACGTGGCACGGATGTTCGCGGGCGGGCGGACCGCGTACTTCGTCACATTGTCCGTCCAGCGTGTGAAGCTTGTGGGTACATCGTCATACGCGCGGACGAACTTGATGAACCCGGGATGATCACTCGGCGCGTAATAAAGCAGCTACTCGATGCTGCAATCGTGATTGCAGATTTATCTGGCAACAATCCGAACGTCTTTTATGAACTCGGAATTCGTCACGCCACTGGACGCCCTGTAATTCAACTGTGCAACGAAGGTGAACGACTTCCCTTTGATGTCTTCGATGTCGCAACCATCTTTTTCGATCATACGGATTTGGATAGCGCTTCAGAATGTCGCACAAGACTCGAATCGCAGATCAAGTCCGTAATTAGTGCTTCTTCCAGAACCGAGAATCCAGTCACAGCGGTGATGGGGGAAAACGGCAGGCTGTTAGGAACGACTCAAAAGGATGTCGGCGTCGCGGAGGAGTTTGAGCGATTCTCGCACCAAGTGCTTAATGAGTTGAAGAGACTACAAGAAGACCGCATGATCATACGAAGTTTGACCACTTTGCGGTCATCAAGTAATCCATCGCGAGAACAACTTTTCGAAACGTTGACCGGATTGTGGATGACCAACGTTGGACCTCTGTTGTTGACTCAGGAGGGCTCGCTCTTGTTTGGCAGGTACGAACATTCTCCATCCCGCTACGGCGAAGGATCCGAAGTCGACTTGCAATCAGAAAACATCGACTGGACAGGAGAGATCACGGGAAAGATCGCTGATGACGTGGTCGTCTTCAAATGGCGTTGGATCGATGGATCTCGAAACGGTATTGGCTTCTGGCGGCGCCAGGAAGACGAGTTATCTGGTGGATGGTTCTACGACGATGAACTTCCGGACGGAAATGAGGTAGAGGATGTCTTTCGACACCCAAACATAATAACATCGCTTGAGATCCCAGCGGACCGCGAATGGATCGCGTTCAGATCGCTCCAAGACGGAAACGATGCGTAACATATAAAGGATTAGCTTCTGCGTCGCTGTTCTAGAGACGCGTTTGGGCCGGAATGCGGTTATCAATTCCAAGG
>JBEBHM010001166.1:0-2006 GCA_040080875.1 Pirellula sp. | reverse complement strand
GCAGGCTGTACTGTCTCGCGTGAAGCTAGACGGCGAGATGATTTGCGACATGGTGAAGAATTTCAAGAAGTATTTTGGTCGGGGGAGTGCGGCAGGCACTTCGCAGAGTCTGATTGCGAATGCGGAACGACGGCACCGGAAATTCATTCCGGGTCAACGCGCCACAGCTGAGGGGTTCGCGCTGTTGGGATGAGAGGCCACCACCATTCAGCTCAATTCGGGTAAACTCGGACTTCATGGGCATTCGACTCTCCGTCAGACGGTGATTCTTCGATGGCAACTCACTTAAAAACAGTACATGGATTCGATGAGACAACAGGCATTTCAGCGTTTTGATCCGTTAGTGGAAACGATTGCGAGTTACGCGTTCGAATCGCCGTCATTTTCTGACGAGGCCATTTCAACTGCGAGATGGTGTCTGATGGATAGTCTGGGATGTGGATTGTTAGCATTGGAGTACCCGGCTTGCCGAAAACTGCTCGGGCCGGTGGTTCCTGGGGCGACGCTTGAAAATGGCGCTCAGGTGCCTGGCACCGTGTGGCAGTTGGAGCCGGTAAAAGCTGCGTTTAATATTGGGTGCATGATTCGTTGGCTCGACTTTAACGATACTTGGCTTGCCGCCGAGTGGGGGCATCCCTCGGACAACTTCGGCGCGATCTTGGCGCTCACCGATTACCTCGATCGCAATCCGAACAATTCTTGGCGACCGAATTCTCGCTGGACCGTTCGCGATGTATTGCATGCGGCTATCAAAGCGTACGAGATCCAAGGTATCCTTGCACTTGAGAACGGTTTCAATCGGGTAGGATTGGATCACGTGCTTCTTGTAAGGATCGCATCTACTGCCGTCGCGTGTTCGCTACTAGGTGGCAGCAAAGACCAAGTTGCGGCGGCGGTCAGTCAAGCTTGGGTCGACGGGGGCGTGCTTCGGACTTATCGGCATGCACCGAATACCGGTTCTCGCAAGAGCTGGGCTGCAGGTGACGCGACACAGCGAGCAGTGCAGCTGGCTCTTTGGACTATGGCAGGCGAAATGGGGTACACCTCAGCCCTAACCGCATCGCGCTGGGGATTTCAGGATGTGGTACTCGGAGGCAAACCCGTTGTCATCAATCGCCCTCTGGCTCATTACGTTATGGAAAACGTTCTATTCAAAGTCGCTTACCCAGCCGAATTCCATGCCCAGACGGCGGCGGAGGCAGCCATTCAACTTCACTCTCATGTGGCGGATCGGCTGGACGAAATCCAGGAGGTGCGGATTCACACACAAGAGTCTGCGGTTCGAATCATCGACAAGAAGGGGCGTCTCAACAATCCGGCGGATCGCGATCATTGTTTGCAGTACATCACTGCCGTCGCGATGATCCATGGAAATCTCACTTCCGAACACTACCAAGACGATGCTGCCGCAGATCCGCGTATCGATCGATTGCGAGACAAGATGGTAGTGGTCGAGGACCCGAAATACTCTCGCGATTATTTGGATCCGGATTTGCGTTCGATACCGAATCGCGTTCAAGTCTTCTTTCAAGATGGCCAGTGCAGTCCAATCGTAGAAGTGGAATACCCGCTGGGGCACCGAAAACGCCGTCAACAAGCGATACCCAAGCTAGCGAACAAATTTCGGTACAATGCAGGGACGAGATTTACTGCGGAGCGCGTGGAGGAATTGCTCCGGAGGTTTTCGGATTTGAACCAACTGCTGGATTTGCGAGTATCTGAGTTGATGGATCACTTTGCGGAGCGGTAACCTTTGTTTTCAACGTAAGGAGTTTTAGTGGCAAGCTTGCGTGCAATCGCGGATTCTGTTCGACAAGCAGAACAAGGGCTCATGCTGGGAGGTGGCAAGTCGGGAACGGAACGCCAGCGAAAGCTTGGCCGATTGCCGGTACGCGAGCGGCTTAGCATCTTGCTCGATGCCGATCGCCCCTTCCTCGAGTTGGGACTTTGGGCTGCGTATCAGATGTATCCGGAATGGGGTGAAGTGCCTGCCGCCGGAGTCGTGT
>JBEBHM010000016.1:0-27276 GCA_040080875.1 Pirellula sp. | reverse complement strand
ATCGACAAGCCCCCTTCGAGTACGAGTACGAGTACCGCCCTACTGGCTGAGTACGAGTACGAAAGCCTGCGATTTTTGCAAAAGGCAACTGGACTTGTGGGTAATGATGAGGTCAATGGACCTGGGGCTGGGTGTAGTGGATCTTTAACATAACAGGATCCACTACCGGCTCGGACAGTCGAGAGAGGGTAGAGTCGAGCGACCGTGTATTTGCAGCCGAAGGCCGTTTCCGGTACAATGGAGCGACCGCGTGCCCCTCCGAAACCTACCAATTGCACTCGGGTCCCACCTGTTTGGCCGCGTGTCTTCTGATGCGCACGAGATATGATTCGACCGCTTCGCAACATAACACCCCTACGAGCCATATTTCCAGCGATTGGCTGGGTTGCGATATTGTGGCTGTTTTGCTCCGCAAAACATGAGTTTTGGATGCATTCCGTGGCCATGGGTAATGAACCCACCGAGAATGCCAATGCGGCACGCAAATTTGAACTGGACATTCAACCGATACTAACCGCCCGAGGTTGCAATTCGGGACCATGTCACGGCAAGGCGCGCGGACAAAATGGGTTTGCATTGTCCCTCTTGGGCTTCGACGCGAACATGGATTACGAAGCGATCGTCAAAAACGCGAGAGGTCGAAGGTTATCGTTGGCTTCCCCGGCCGAGAGTTTACTGCTCACCAAGGCGACGGGCAAACAACCGCATGGTGGAGGCGTTCGATTCACCGAGGCTGACGAAGACTATCGCCTATTGCTTGAGTGGATCGAACGTGGAGTGGTTCGAACATCGGACGAAGATCCAAAACTATTGAACATTCAGATCGACCCGGCGCCTCATTCGCTCGCGGCTCGTGAGAACGAAACGCTCACGGTAACGGCAACTTATAGCGACGGCAGCAAGCGCGATGTAACTCGGATGTGTGCTTTTCAATCCAATGAACCTGCGGTTGTAGCGATTGCCAACCAAGGCATTTTGACGGCGGGTGCTTTGCCGGGCGAAGCCACCATCATGGCGAGATATATGGGAAGGATCGCAACCTGGAGCACGGCAGTGCCCAATCCTGATCCCGTTTCGCCCGACAAGTATGCGTCGCTCCCCCGCAATAACTTCATCGATGATTTGGTTTACAAAAAGCTGTCGACGTTGAACATCCTGCCGAGCGAGTCGTGTTCGGAAACGACGTTCTTGCGCAGGCTCTTTCTCGATGCGATCGGGCGGATGCCAACGGCTGACGAGGTGCGAGCTTATCTGGCAAGTACGGAACCCAACAAACGCGAGAGTTGGATTACTCAGGTCTTGGAACGACCGGAGTATGCTGATTTTTGGGCGAACAAATGGGCCGATTTATTGCGTCCCAACCCTTATCGAGTTGGGATTAAGACCACTTACAGTTTGGATTCTTGGATACGCGATGCGTTTCGAAAGAACATTCCGCATGATGAATTTGCGCGTCGTTTGGTGACCGCGCAGGGTAGCACATGGCGGAATGGTGCCGTGACGATTTTTCGAGATCGCCGCGAACCAGCCGAGATCACCAGCATGGTGAGTCAAGTCTTTCTGGGATTGCGGTTGGAATGTGCCAAGTGCCATCAGCATCCATTTGAGGTGTTTGGCCAAGCCGACTTTTACGGGATGGCGGCACATTTTGCTCGCGTAGGATATAAAGGGACTGGGTTATCTCCACCTATATCCGGCAGCGAAGAAATGGTCTTCGCACGCAACCGAGGAGACGTTCGGCATCCGCTTACAGACCAGATTCTGGCACCTAAACCTTTGTTTGGCGAATCGCGGGAGGTGCCAGCAAACGAAGACCCGCGGGTTGCATTCGCAGAGTGGATGACAGCTCAAGAGAATCCTTATTTCGCGCGAGTGGCAGTCAATAGGATTTGGGCAGAATTGATGGGGGTTGGCATTGTGGATCCTGTGGATGATCTGAGAGCCACCAATCCACCTAGCAATGAGGACTTGCTGACGGCGCTTGCAGAGCATTTCCGCAGTTTAGGGTACGACAACAAGAAGTTCCTTCGAACGATTTTTTCGAGTCGAGTTTATTCGTTTTCATCGACTCCCAACATGACGAACGCGTCGGATGCTCGCAATTTCTCGAGGCACTACCGCAAGCGACTGCGAGCGGAAGTCTTGTCGGACGCAATTACCGATATTACGGGTCATCCGGAGGAATTCGACGGTTTGCCCAAGGGGATTCGAGCGATGCAGTTGTGGACATTTCGCACAAATTCGGAGTTGCTCGATACCTTTGGCCGACCGGATCCCAATCAAGATCCTCCGTGTGAAAGAATAGGATCTGCGACGATGACACAGACACTGCATTTAATGAACGCCTCGCATATCCAGCAGCGAATCTCCATGGAAGGGGGCATCTGCCAGAAACTGTCTGCATCGGATCGAGACGCTCGTTCGATTATTGAAGAGTTATACTTGATGATTTTCAATCGTAGAGCGACGGAAGCGGAGCTAAAAACGTTAGAATCCGAATTTCCGCCAACCAAAGTCAATCGACAAACGTTGATCGAAGACATCGTTTGGTCGATGGTTAATTCACCCGAGTTCCTATATTTGGACTAGCACTTAGCTGGGGAGCATCGCATGCATCGAAGAACTTATTTGCAGCTTGGAATTGCAGGAATCGCAGGCGGCAGCTTCACCGATTTACTCGCCCTCAGAAAAGCATTTGCAAGTGCTCATCCCAATAAATCTAAGTGCAACTGTATATTGATTTGGATGGATGGGGGTCCGACCCATTTGGAGACGTTTGACTTAAAGCCGGAAGCACCAGTTGAGATACGTGGCGAGTTTCGACCGATCGAAACGAATGTATCGGGGATGCGTATTTGCGAACTGATGCCCAAGTTGGCGAAGATTGCTGACAAATACTCAGTGATTCGGTCAGTGTGTCACAATCAGGGAAACCACGGAGCAGGCAATCATTACATGATGACTGGCTCACCACCGCGAATTCCTGTGGGTTGTGGTGCGTTTGTGAGTTACCATCCGAGCTTGGGGTCGGTGGCCGCCTACGAACGTCCGGCACCGCATGGATTGCCAAGCTACTTTACGATGCCAAGCATGACGCGATCGGGCGGGCCCAATTTCTTGGGCGCCAAGTACGCACCGTTCGTGGTTGCCAACGATCCGAACCGTGAAAATTTTTATGTACGTGATGTCAAGCTACCTCGCAACATGCCGGAGGAGCGATTTGCTACACGACGAGATCTAAGGAAACTAGTCGATCGATTGCCTAGATTCGAAGATTCTCAAGTTGCCGATCCCGTGATGGCCTACGATGAGAATATTGAACAGAGTTACGACCTTGTTCTCACTCCTGCGGCACAAAAGGCTTTTGATTTGGAAAGCGAATCCGCCGAAATGCGAGAGGCCTATGGACGAAATAGTTTTGGACAACGAGCGCTGCTAGCGCGTCGATTGGTCGAGGCGGGTGTTCCATTCGTAACGATCAATGATGGAGGCTGGGATCACCATTCCGATCTATTTGGCGCGCTTCGAAAACGATTGCCTAATTGGGACCAGACAGTAGCGACGCTAATCAACGACTTGGACCAGCGTGGATTATTGGAAACGACGTTGGTGATCGCATTAGGCGAATTCGGCAGAACTCCCAAGATCAGTACGCTGGCGGGCCAGTCGAAACCGGGTCGCGATCACTGGGCCAATGCCATGTCGATTTTGTGGGCAGGTGGAGGAAGCCGCGGTGGACAAGTGATCGGTGCGACCGACCGGCTGGGGCACTCGGCCTTTGAGAGAGTGCTTTCGCCGGAAAACTACGTGTCAACGATTTATCACAAGTTGGGGATTGATCCGAGCAAGATCTACTATACGCCGGCCGGCCGCCCCACGCATCTTGTTAGCGATCACACACCTATTCACGAGTTGATGTAGTGCGAACGAGTTCCTCACGGCCCGCGCCGATGATTGCCAGGACCGCATTCCAAATCGCATTATTTGTAGGGTGGTGTGTGGATGGTCGCGCCGCCGACAAGCCTGAATTGACAAAAATCTATCCGCTGGGAGGTCAAGTGGGTACCACCGTCGATGTCGAAGCGTCCGGCAAATTCGCAGCGTGGCCGATTCAAGTGTGGAGCGACGCAAAAGAGATCG
This sequence comes from Pirellula sp., assembly GCA_040080875.1. Lineage (GTDB taxonomy): Bacteria > Planctomycetota > Planctomycetia > Pirellulales > Pirellulaceae > JBKCUI01. The sequence goes on along the minus strand of JBEBHM010000016.1, from coordinate 23,136 downwards.
AATGGTTGTGTTTGAAAGAGTCTGGCAAGCTGCAAGCGAGAATTGCGACCAACGCAGTTCCTGGATTGCATTGGGTCCGTCTTTACAATGAGCAGGGTGCGACTGCGGTCAAGCCATTTCTCGTGGGCGAGTATCCCGAGCGACTTGAGAGCGAGCCCAACAATCAACCGACCGAAGCCAACGAGGTTGCTAAGCCGAGTTCCATTCATGGAGTCCTCAACAAGCGAGCGGACGTGGATGTCTATGCCGTATCGTTGAAGACAGACGAGACAATCGCTGCATCGATTACTGCCGTGAATTGGATACAATCCGCAGCTGACGTATCGCTTCAAGTGCTAGACGCAAACGGATTTGTGCTTGCGGAGAATCTCGATCATGTGGGGCTGGATCCCTATTTAGAGTTCACGGCCAAACGCGATAGCAAATACTATGTTCGCGTTTTTGCGTTCCCAGCGACACCCGATAGTACGGTGGCGTTTGGGGGTGGGAACGACTGGAATTATCGACTGCAGTTGCATACCAAGCCATCGCCCTTTGCCCAATCACAAGATTATTCGATGCAGTCCGAGGTGAACGCGGATCGAATCGAGGCCCAGCCTGGCAAACACGTGAGCATTACGACGGCGTTGTCGGTTTCGCTGCCTGCGAGAGTCGGCGGAACGATTACCGAAGCGAAACAGACTAACGTGTTGCAGTTTCATGCTAAGGCAGGCACGCAATACCGAGTTCGAGTTTTTGCGAGGGAGTTTGGATCGGCATTGGATGCAGCGATGGCGATTGTCGACGCAGGGGGCAAACAGCTTGTGCAGCAGGACGATGTTGGAAACAATCGAGATCCAGTTTTGAAATGGAAGAGTCCTGCGGATGGCGATTACTTCGTCGAGATCAATGATTTCCACCGGGAGGGTGGCCCTATGCATCGTTTTATAGCGACGATCGAAGAGCACGTTCCGAGTTTTATCCCGTCGATCGCAAGTGACCTTATCGGTATGGTGATTGGCAAAGAGACGGAACTTGCCGTGACCATCGATCGCGAGGCAGACTACAAGGATACGCTGCAAGTGATGGTCGAGGGTTTGCCGGAAACCATTGAGTGCTCGATGGCTGAATCCAAGGCAGGCGGAGATAGTGGCAAGAAGGTGGTACTGAAACTGCGAGCCACGACAGCCTTTCAAGGGCCGATCAAGATTGCAGCAAAGCAAGTTGACACGGATCGTAAGGTGTATGCTAGTTTGGCGAACGGAAGGCCGGTCTGGATCAGTGCAACAGCGGAGTGAAGAATAAAAAAAGGGCCGCACATTGGCGACCCTTTTTTTGATTGTGATTCAGACTATCGATTGATTCCTTGCAGGAGGGCCTGCAATCCGAAGGTGAAGAACGAGCCGATACCGAAGTTGAGCAGTTCTTCGCTTGGCTTGTACCGAAGGATTAGCGTGTCGCCCGGCATGATGAGTGGACGTTCGCGAGGATCTTGAGATGCTCGGGCGATGTCGACTTCGATGGTGATTTGACCATTGCATGGAGTCTTGCGAAGGATGTACAACATTCCTGGAGGAACTCCACCGATCGAATTGATTCCGAAGGATCCGCCACGGCTTGTCATCGATCCGACTCCAGCACCTGCCAGCCCCATAGCACCGAGTACGTCCAAGTCATAGTCACGAGGGATCAACCATTCACCACCTGGGAGCAATCCACCGGTGTAGAAGACTTCGGCTTCTCGCGATTCGATGTAGACCACATCTCCCTCTTCGAGAATGATGTCATCGATTGTGAATGATGGGATAACTCCAGGTGGCAATCGCATAGGGATCTTGAGGACGCTAGGATCATCGGGGATCGGTGGCGGGCAACCGCAAGGATCTGGGTTGCAATAGTACTGTTGATAGAATTGTTGAATGAACTCGTCTCGCTTCTTGAGATCAGCCTTGGACGACCGCAAGATCTTGACTTCGTTCTTAGCATTCACGCCAGGGAGTCCCCCAGAAGCCATGAGTGCGTGGAGCACGTCGTTCTGATAGGCAGGGAGTTTGATCATGCTGCCGGACGCACTTTGGTCCGCCCCACGGCTGTATCCACCTTGCCTCGTGTTGGTTTGTGCTTGAAGTTGCGATTGGGAACTCGCAATATCCTGTCGAACGACGACGATTTCGTAGGTTCGTTCTTTCATAAGCGTTACGAGAGGTCGAAGTCGTTTAGGATCGCTAAACACTTTTGCGTCCAGGTAGGCTTTGCGAATGACCTCGGTGATTTGTTCCGTAGTCATTCCCTTGACTTTTACGGGTTCGATCGAAGGCAGCGAGATGGTCCCGTTTTCCTGAACCGCGATAGGGAAACCCAAGGACGGGTCCAACAAACTGTCTCTTTCTGGAAAATGAACGGGGGGTGGTTCGGCCGGCTTGTTGGTGTCGGTGAAAGGTAGAACCCCGTCGATATAAATTCCGAGTATGTCCCCTTTATCGATGAGATATTGACGCGGTGGTTCTTGAGTTAGGCGAGACGGGTCCAGCGGAACAAAATTGTTCTTGGATTGCGCCAGAAACTGCGGCGGCAATCTTCGAACAGGAATACCTGAAAGGGGTTGCGTGAGGGATGTGCATCCAACGTTTACCAAGCCAACCGCCAGCAGACTTGCTGTCGAAAGGGACTTGAAGAAACGTTTCAAGATTCGACCAGGGCTCTTGGTTTCATCAATAGTCGTCATAGGATTCCGTTCCATAGACATATTATTTACCTCTTACGCCACAAAGCGTTGATTCTCGATGAATGCGGTTTTGATTTTTGCAGGCCGTGCATGAACACAGCCTGTGCAAAGTCGTTGTTATGGTTGAATTAAAGAAGGAACATTGGTGATCTCAATCGGTCCAACCCCGGTTGAGATCGGATACCCCTCGGACTCCAGTCGGATTGGCGCGGAGTCAACTATTGGCATGCCGTTTGGAATCGCGGTTTGCGGGATTGGGTAGATCCCTGCGTGCGACGCATTGAGTTTGCCGTTTTGTGCATATTGCTGTTGGATATTGGAGGAAGATTGGATCTGAGTCCAATTTCCTATGCCTTCTTCCTCAGCAGCGCGTGCTCCATGGGGGTAGCCAGAGAACCAAGCGGCGACGCGCGCTTGGCCTTCGCATGATTGGTATTTCCAACCCCAATAGTCGCGTGGGGCAAACGCTGGAGTACAGCCCGTGCCGCCATCAGCCACGTCTGCATAGCCAGCTTTGAATCCCTCTGCGAATTCACGCAGGTGCTTGTGGTTGCAGAAATGGTGTTTCCGGCAATGCCATGCCTTGGAGGCACTGGATCGATTCCGGTACCCCATCATTGTCTCGTTCCAGGACCCGTTGTACCGCCAATAATTGTTGACGCCGGTCCAAGCCGAACAGCCCGCGAGTTGCAGGACGGAGCAACCAAGTATCAACAACAAGACAAAGCGCCTTTCCGAAGCCCAATAATGGCTCCGCGGATTCGCCTTTGTCAATTCAGTGTGTTTCAAGGACATACCGATCTCCCAGTGATTTCACATTAATGAGGGAATCTCGATTCAACTTCAACCGTTTTGGTAGCCGGTCGAGATATCAACTCCCGCCAGTGGGTATCGACCTAGAGAGGCTTCCGAATTTAGCGAATGTGCATCGATTGGCGGGTTTGCTATTTCTTTCCGATGTGCCGAAAATTGCTAGCGTTTGGGTTGAAGTGCTGGCGTTTATTCGTGTTTGGTACAAGTGGCAAACGAAAATGCTCGGAATTTCATTTTTTGTCATTACACTAGCCTACGTTGGAACATGCAAAGACCCCTGAGACATCTTGAAATATGCCAAGAGCAAACACCACCGAATCCACGCGTCGCTCGAGATCAGGGGAGCGGACACGTTCAAATTCCAAAAAAATCAAGATTCAGGATGTGACACCATGGCTCTTAAGGGCCTACGTTTTGTTGCTCATTCTGGCTTTGCCGTGGTACTTTGGATGTGCTACATGGACGGGCCAATACTACTTGTTTTTGAGTTGTATTGGGTTGATTGGTCTCGTTGCAGCGCATTGCTTCATCAGCGTCTTGACTAAGTCTGGTGACTTGAGGGTGCCTGCAATGACGTGGGTGTTTATGGGATTGAGCGGTTTCGCTTTTCTGCAATCAATGAGTGTCTTTTCATGGCAAAGCCAAGCGACCGTACCCGCTTCGATTTCATTGCAACGCTGGGCGTTGGGCTTGTCGCCAGCTCCATCGAATCTTGGCAGCAAGCCTTTGATGGACGTTCAGCCAGCGGAGAGCTATGTTGAGCCGCCCTGTGATTTAGCAGACATCCCACCTGAGAATCGGATGTTGTCCTGGAGCGTAGAACCACTGCATACGCGTGCAGCGTTCTTTTCATTGGTCATGTGCGGTTTGATGGTATGGATCGGCAGGATGGTCTTTTCCGAACCGAAAAAGCAGCTTTGGTTGTTTGGGGCGCTGACCTTGGCTGGAGTCATGATCGCTTGCATCGGGATTCAGGGAGCTGTTTCGTACAAGGCTGAGAATTTCCTTGGGCTGAAGTCAGGTGGATCCTTTGCTACGTTTGTTTCTAAGAATTCTGCGGGTGGCTACTTCAATATATGCATCGCTGGATGTTTGGGGCTACTTGGTTGGACGTTGCTCAACACGCAACGAAAGTCGAACGACGTTCGATATCGTTTCCCAGACTCCAGTTGGATCATGAAGGTCAAGGGGCTATTTGAGGATTTGTTAGCAGACCTGAACACACCGCAGATCGCTTCGATGATGTGTCTCGTGACCGTTGTGGCAGCCATGATGATTAGTCTCTGTCGAGGTGCCGCAGTGAGTGCTTTGGCGGCGCTTATCGCAGCCACGCTGATTGCAAATTCAAAAAACAATAACCGGGGTAGTTGGCCTACGACGGTAGCGATTGTCTTAGCCTCGGTGGCGTGTATGGTGGGATTCCAAATCGACGAGGAAGCTTATTCTCGTTTGGAGAGCTTATCGGAAATTGATGTCGAGGAAGAGTTTCGAAGCGGACGGGCATACATTTGGTCGATTGCTTGGCGCGCGGCAAGCTACTACGGACTCTTTGGTAGCGGGCTCGGGACATTTCATTTTGCTTACTTGCCATTCCAGGATCCTTCGTCGTCGAACTGGTACTATCACGCTGAAAGTCTTTACTTTCAATGCGTTGTTGAACTGGGCTATATCGGCCTAGCCCTGATGGTGGTGTCGATTTTGGCTGTCATGGCTAAGATCCAACGACGAGTACCGGTAGAGAATTGGAAGATCGCATTCCCAGCGAAGCTTGCGGGTGGCTACCTCGTCTTTAGCCAGGCGCTTCATTCGTTTGTTGATTTTGCGATTATTATTCCGGCGTTGTTCGTTCCTGCGAGTCTGCTCCTAGGCTCGGTCCAAGGGTTGCTCGACTCGGCATCCATCTTGCCGCCGGCGAAACGTGGATCGGGAAAGTCTTCCGAGAGTACAGTCGTTGTTACTCCAAAACCAACGGCATGGCTTCGCCATGGAATCGTTGGGATAGCCATTTGCGTTGTAGGTGGCATTAGTCTATACACTTCGATCGGATGCATTAAATCGCACATGCGGGCCGAAAGCATGGCCGCCTGGGTCAAGCAAGATAACTTGAAATCGATCTCCGATCAGACCGTCAATCGAGTAAGCGAAGTTTCATCGGTTTGGTCATCGTGGGGAAGTCCAATTGCAAATGAAGTGAGTGCCAAAGAGGATTCCAGTGTGCAGCGGATCTTGGCAGATGCGATGGTCTTTGACTATCGCATGGATCAGCTCGTGCGGCGTCCTCCCCAGGGAAGTTGGGCGGATCCTTGGAAGTACACTTCCCCATTGTTCTTGCAGCTTGCATTAGCAGCAGAAAAGGACCCGAAGACGCGTGAAGCGATCGTGTCTTCGGTCGGCGGAAAAGGAGCCCTTGAGCTGTTAAATAGAGCGTCTCAGCTCTATGGTTCGGGCCAAGCCAAGTCCCCTTTGGATTGGAGACTAGCGCTGGGTCGATGCATGTCCAACTTGAATTGTCCACATAAAGAGATGACTCGATTGGTGGCGGTCTGCAGCTATCTCGCAAAACACAGCTCCAATAATTTGTTAACGTTGTCGATTTTGTTCCGCGATAGTCTAGGCCAAGATGAAATTCGAAAGTTGCGGTCTCAGTCGATCGCGTCGAATATTGGTGCAGCCTACAATGTTGCCAGGTTGATCGCAGAAGAAGCGAGCGATGGGGAGGTCGACGTGGACCTGTTCCCGCAACGCACGGACATTATGCAAGGGCTCGCAAATCAAGTTTTCACCAAGGAACGCTTTCCAAAGTCGCATGTTATGTTTTGGCATCGAGCCAAAAAACTCTCGGAAGCAGTCCGAATGTTGCCCTTCGAGCGAGAAGTCTGGCTAGCAACCTATTCCGAAGCGATCGGCGATGAAGCGGCGAAAATCGACCACCTGAGAAAGGCTGTTAAGTCGGAATCAAGAAACATTGGCTTGATATGCCGACTTGGATTTAGTTTGCTTGAGACCGGAGACCTTGAGGGAGCCAAGGTCCTTTTGGGGCAGGGGCGAAGCGTCGACCCCACCAACGCCGAAATAAAAAAGCTTGCTGCTCGAATCCAAGAATTAGAGTAGATTCCACATTCTTTGACGGCGAGCGACGGTGCATTCCATAAGGATTGTGCCAATTTGAGCCTAATTGTCGATTCTGACGATTGCGTATGCGTTTCCCGGTCGCCATCCCCTCATTTGGGTAATTTTTCCTTGGAATGAACGGTTTGCCTGGATTGATTGCTTTGATTGCTTAAGATATAGCGAGTCATTTGCTAACCCTAGTCACTAGTCAACAGTGGTAATTACGAGATGGATGCAATTCGTCCAATTACAGAAGGTCAGAATCCTCCGCCCTCAGTGCAGCAGAATTCGCCGACAAATCCTGACTTCATCAAGATTCTCATCCGATGGAAGTGGCTTCCAATTCTTGGATCGATCGTAGGTGCCACCGTTGGGTTTTTGTATTTTGGGCAATTGCTCCCCAAGTACAAAGCCGTTGCGATGGTGGAGGTGATCTCACCCGCGCGTGAAGTGCCGATTCATACTTCGGCATTTGGCGGAGGGATCATGCCAGATGTTTCCTCACGCAACGACGAGTTGATGGTGGTGCAGAGTACGGAAGTATTAAACCGTGCGATTGAAAAGGGACACTTGACGGAACATCGTAAACTGCTCGGCAAGTCGGCAGAACAAATCGTGAAATGGCTCAAGAAGCCAAAGCTGTTGGAATGCAAGTTAGGGTCCAACGACATCAATAGCGATATCATCAAGATCTCGGTTACGACAGAGGATGCAGAACTTTCGGGCGACGTTGTCCAGGCGATCGTCAATGGCTACGAGGATTTTGTAACCGGCAACCTTCGAAATTACACCAAGGAAGCCACTCTTGCACTGACCAAATTTAGCGACAAGTACGAAAAGAATCGTCGCGAAGCTAAGCAAGGAATTACTCAGTTGCAACAAAAGCCCAACCTGCTTTGGAAGGATGGTCGCCCACACGATCCCGTTACGGATACAGTTCTTGCTATCAAAGCTCAGATCATCGCGCTAGAGGCTCGCCAACGAAAGATAGAATCCATCCTCACGCGAGTCGCGGAAGCGAAATCAAGAGGCGATGTTACCGTCGATGCGTTGCTGAGGATGGTTGAGATTTCGACCAACGATGCCGGCTTTCAAGATGACGGCGCTGATATCCGCCACCAAGACAGATTGGCTGCAGGTTACGCAAGCATTGAACGGTTCGAAGAAGACAGAATTGGACCTGTGAGGGCTCAATTGAACGGCTTAAAAAGCAAACAATTAGGCGAATCGCATCCGAGCGTCGTTCAGGTACAAACTATCCTTTCGGAACTGGAGGCTCAGCTTGAAAAAAAGAAAGCCGAATACAAATCCCGCAGCCAAGAGTACGGTTCGAACAAAACAGACGCACCAACGCAAGAGGGACGATTGACGATCGCTTGCGCAGCACTTCAAGAGACTTTGCATAGCATCGAACATGAAAAGAAAGAATGCGAAGTCCAAGTAGAGACCAATCGTAAGAAGATGGAAGAGAACCAATCCATCATTAGCAATTACGAATTGAGCGTTCTGGAGTTAAAGAGTGTTAGTGGCGTCGCCGACGAAATCAGCGAAAACCTAAGGCGATTGGCCATGGGAACGGACTTCGGCCAAAGGACGGTGACCCGCCTTGATCTGCCTCAAATTGGGACCTTTGATGGCCCGTATTGGTACCAGTACATCGGTATTGGTGGAATGTTGGGCTTCATGGCCTTTTCGGGACTGGCCTACTTATTGGAAATGGCAGACCGATCCTATCGCAATCCCGATGAGATCGCTTCGGATCTCGGTATGCCGATTATCGGGCATTTGCCGTTGGCCACGATTTCGCGTGCTGATCGTATCGATGAAAAAGTAGATAGCTCGATCGTGACCCTGCACAAAGCCCGGGCTCCGATTAGCGAAGCGTTCCGCGGAATTCGAACGTCGTTGTTTTTTGGTTGCCAACAGAGCGGTGTCAAGGTCATTCAAGTAACCAGTCCGATCCCTGGCGACGGAAAGTCAACGATTGCGGCCAACATCGCTGTTTCGATCGCTCAATCGGGCCGACGCGTTTGTGTTGTCGATTGCGACTTTCGACGTCCCCGTGTTGCCAAAATCTTTGGACTTCGCGAAGACACCGGCTTTGTTCAAGTGATCGGAGGCAAAGTCGAACTGAGCCAAGCGATCCAACAGACTACCATCCCCAATTTGTTTGCTTTGACCTGCGGACGCCGCCCTGCCAATCCAGCGGAATTGCTTTCGAGCGAAGTCTTTGGAGATCTCATCGCGACGCTTCGAAACGATTTTGATTTTGTGATTGTCGACACTCCGCCAATGTTGGCGGTGAGCGACCCAGCCAACGTGGCTTCGCACGTAGATGGCGTGTTGCTGACGATTCGATTGCGACGCAATCTGCGTCCAATTGCAACGCGAGCTGCTCAGATGTTGCATGCGATCAACGCCAACATGATCGGCGTGGTGGTCAATGGAATTGGCGTCGGCGGCAATTCCTACGGTTACGGTGGGTACCGTTACGACAATTATACAGGTGGTCGAGGCGGAGGATACGGCAAGAGCGGTTATGGAGGATACGGTTACGGATCGACGTATCAATACGGTGGTTACTACGGAGGTACCAACGTTGGTCGAGACTATTACGACGACTCGATTCCAAAGACTGTACCCAAGAAGGCCTTAAAGTCCTAAGTAGGTCGTCCAGCTATCGTAGCGGAAACCGTCAGGGGTTTTCAAATTGCTGATGCTATTTACTGTTTCACGAAATGCTTGACGCATTCCGCTACCAATGAAAACGTTGGATAGAAAGTGGGACAACCTCCTAGTAACTAATGGCTAGCGTGACTCGCGTTTGCGTCATCAATGTAGTAGGTCTGACGCTGGATCTACTACCTCATGCACCTCGTATTCGACAATTGGGTGTTGCGGTTCCTTGGAATGCGCCCTATCCGGCCGTAACGTGCACATCCCAGGCGAGCATGTTGACCGGCAAGCCGCCCCGAGAGCACGGTATCGTTGGAAACGGTTGGTACTTTCGCGAAACTGCAGAAGTGCGTTTTTGGCAGCAAGCGAATCAGCTTATTCAGTCGAATGATCTCCTTTATCAAGGGATCGAAACCGCCAAAATGTTTTGGTGGTTCAATCAACACGCGCCGGTGCGATGGAGTGCGACCCCAAAGCCTTTTTACGGATGTGACGGATCCAAAGTATTCGACATCCTTGATAATACTGGTTGCGAGCTGACTAAAAATCTTGGCCCCTTCCCGTTCTTTTCTTTTTGGGGGCCCAACGCTGGACTTCCAGCATCCGAGTGGATCGCGAGAGCCACGGCTCGGGTGCTAACGCAAAACCGACCGACTCTAACTCTCACCTACCTGCCGCATTTGGACTACGACTTTCAGCGCTACGATGCACCGGATATGCGACGAGTAGAAGAAGTAGATCGTTGCGCCGGCGTTGTCATCGATGCAGCCCGAGCGATAGACGCGATTCCCATCGTGGTATCCGAGTATGGTCTAGTGCCCGTGTCGAAATCGGTCTCGATCAATCGGGAACTTCGCAAAGCTGGTTTGTTGGTCGTGAGGGACGGGCCTTTTGGAGAATTGCTCATACCAGGCGACTCGGACGCATTTGCGGTGGTTGATCATCAGCTTGCGCATGTTTACGTACGCGATTCGCATCGACGCAACGAAGTCCGCAATGTTCTTGAAGCCATCGAAGGCATCGCCCATGTCGTTCATCCAGGTGAGCTACAACTGGATCATCCGCGAAGCGGAGATTGGATCGCGTTGGCGAACGAAGATGCTTGGTTCAACTACTACTATTGGCTCAACGATCAAAGGGCACCAGATTTTGCTCGCACCGTCGATATCCATCGCAAACCGGGTTACGACCCCGTCGAGTTGTTTATGACATCCAAGGTTCGGGCGATGATGCGGCTGGCTCAAAAGAAGTTGGGCTTTCGCTACAAGATGGATGTAATTCCGCTCGACCCTTCGTTGGTGCGAGGCAGTCATGGATTGAGGCCTCAAGCATCGAAAGGCCCGTTGGTCGTAGGACCTGGCGCTCCGGGTGATATGCTCCAATTCAAAGATTACGTGCGAGACTTGATTGGGACTCGTCCGTGAATGTAGATATCTCCGTCAAGCCATTTGGACTGAACATTTGTCAGCTTCGATGCTTCCGACATGTTTGCGTGTCCAACGCCTCCGATCGGTCGCAAGGCGGTGGCTCCTCCAACCAGTATGGGAGCGACGAAGCAGTGGACTTCGTCGACGAGCCCCTCGTCAAATGCGGACCCTAGCAACTTGGAACCACCCTCGATGAGGATATTGGTCAGTTGGCGTCTTCCAAGTTCACGCAGTACGAATTCAAGCGAAGTGTTGGCTTGATCCTTGGGTATCTCCAACAGCTCGCAGCCTGCATTCCGCAGGTCCTGCAAATGCACTTCGTCGGATCGTTCGGGTGAAACCGCAACCATCGTCGGGAATTGCTTCGCGCTCTGCACGAGCTTGGAATCGACGGGCAAGCGGCCGCTGCGATCGACTACGACTCGCAATGCAGTGCGGCACGTGGGTTCTCCGGAATCGAGGCGAGCATTGAGCATCGGGTTATCTGCCATGGCGGTTCCGATGCCGATGACGATGGCGTCCACACGCGAGCGCAACTCATGAACGACGCGGCGGGATTGTACGTTGCTGATCCATTTGGAATCGCTTGAACCGGTCGCAATCGCTCCATCGAGGGTCATGGCCCATTTTGCGATAACCCATGGCATCTTGGTTTCTATCAATTTCAAATAGGGCGAGTTTAGCTGTTGAGCCACGTTTTCAAGAACGCCATGTTCAACCTCGATGCCATTTTCTTTCAGTGCACGGATACCTCGACCTGCCACTTGCGGAAACGGATCGGTCATCGCAATCACAACTCGCTTTGGGCGTTTGCTTAGGATGAGATCAACACACGGAGGAGTTTTGCCATGATGGCTGCATGGCTCAAGCGTTACGTAGACCGTCGCATTTGCCCACTCGAATTGAGTCGCCGATCGGCTAGCCTGATCAAAGGCGACTACCTCGGCGTGTGGCCCCCCAAAAAAATGATGGTAGCCCGAGGCAACCAATTCGTTGTTTTCGACGATAACGCAACCGACCATAGGGTTGGGCTCGACTCGACCACGGCCACGACTCGCCAAGTCCATTGCGAGTCCCATCCAGTACGCATCGCTTCGTAACATCGACGCTCCAATCTTTTGGCCTAATCCTGGCCGGGTATCCAAAGCTTTCCGCCACCACCACCCGAGCCGCTGGGTGCACTCGGAGTGGAATCGGTCGTTTGGCCAGGCGTCCACAATCCTGAAGCTGGTGCAGAACTGGGAGACACGGCTACCGGTCCTCCGCGCGCTCGCTGTGCCTGTTGGTGTCGCATCATGGCCATTTGCACAAACTGGAGCAACACTGGATCGTTTGGATTGTCGCGCAGCGACTGTTCCAAGAATTGTCGAGATTCGGAAGCCCGACCGAGCATATTGAGCACTTCGACACGTTCCAGAACGGCATTCCCAATAGGGACGTTGAGCTGCTTGCCAAGCTCCACGATTCTTCGGAGCAGCTTTTCTGCTTCGTCGGGATCGGTTGCAGAGCGTGTGCTCAGATTCAATTGTGTGTATTCTGCGGACAACTTCAGATCGTCCGGCCATTGCATTTGTTTGCTTCGGTCGGTGAGATTGGTGTAGATGGAGCTAACACCGCGAGTCAACGCGGATTGCATCAATTGGATGAGGCTGTTGGGATCGATATCCTCGAGGTCCGTCCAGAAATAGCTGGCACCGCCTACCAAATCAAAAACATCTTGCGAGGCTGGGATACAGGGGACTTTGAGCTGGAGTTGTTGATGCAACTGTTTGAACTGGTCGTGCGAAAGGCCCGAGGAATTCGATCCTTGCCAATGAAGCAACAAGGCTCCCAACTTAATTTTGAGCGATTCATTTCCCGCAGCTTCGCGAGGTGTTTTTCCCGATAGGCATTCCTGTGGATAATCGAGGAAACCATCGATGACCATTTGCTGTGTGGCTTCGTTAAGCGCGGCCCGACGTTCCGGAGCAACTTGCTTGCGCAGCATGATCGACGAAGTAACCTGCGACAGATACGACGAAGGGAGTTTTTCTAAGAGTTCTCGATTCAACGAGGCAATTCCCAGTTCTCGCTTGATGCCCTCAAGCATCGATCGGCGCGATCCCATGGGGGGCTCGAGAGCAATCAATCGCGCGGGTTTGTCGGTCTGTTTGCCATAGTAAGCAATCCAACTACCGCTGCGGGACGCTTCCAGTTCGCTGAACTGTTCCTGCAAAACAGGTTCCACGCAAACGAAAGCAAGTTTCGGGGGAACTTCTTCATCGAGCAACGCTTCCAGCAGATTTTTTAACTGGTCCACTGCGATCGGCAACAGCTGTTTGTTTTCCAGAAGGCGTTGTTCAAACTCGCCGTCTTCAATGACGTACTGGCATAGCTCTTCATTGACGCCAACGCCCGCTTGCTTGGGCGCCAACTCGTATGCCAAGGCTTGGTAGTAGATTCGTTGAAAGTCTGGCAGCGATGCGATCTCCGAAATTTTCCTTGAGGTCGTGCCAGCCGACTCGACGTCCGTCAGCATCAGTTGACAATAGAGGAGCGATTGCAGAATGGGTGCTTGCACTCCGAATTCACGCTGCATCGACTCAAGCTTGGTCTTGGCAGAAGCGATCCTATAGGCTGCGATCAAAGCGTTGGACTCGGCCAACCGTTCTGCGAAAGGCGCGTCGGTGAAATCGAGAGGTGACGGCAGCGATTCGCGTTGAAGCGTGTTTGAATTGGGATGCGACGTCAGCGAATTCAACGCTCTGGAGGCTAGCTGAGCCATTTCGTCCCCCATGTCGAGCAACATTTCGCAATGGAGAATGGCCGGCAATATCATCCCGCGCTGTCCCATCGACTCGATCAAATTCAAGGCGACGGTGGCTGTCATCGGAGGAAGCGATTCGCCCGCATCCGCAATCGACTGAAGCAAAAGCGACGAGCCTTCTTCGGTGTTGCCCCGCACTACCGCAACCAGAGCCCGATAGAGCTTGGCCAGAGGATTGTCGGGCTGCAAACGAATGAATTTGGCAGATGTTTCTTCGAGGGATTCCAGCTCTTGGAGTTGCAGCAGGAGCTCGCATTTCATCGCCAATAACCATGGCTCCGACGGCAAGGTCTTGAGATTGGCGTTGATTCGATCGAGGGCGGCGACATTCTGCTCGCCAACAATCATCCGATGGATGACCTGCATTTCCTGGAAATGCTCGTTGCACTTGCAGAATTTGATTTTCTTTCCGTTGCCGCAGGGGCAGAAACTGTATTGTTCCAAGGTCATTCGCAAACCGATCCGAGTTCGATGGGAAAAAACATAAGTGACCCGGCTTGCGCGATGCTGCGCACGCCGATTGGCCAACTAGATTCGAAACCAGCAAAAACTGTTTTGAAGCGAACAGTTTAGCAATGTTTCTTGAAACTGCCCATCCGATTAAGCAGACGGATGTGGCAACCGAGTCGGTTGCACTATTTCAGTAATGCTTTTGCAATCTTGGCGATCGCAAGCATTTTTGCAGAATCCTTGATCCCGGGAGCGGATTCGATACCTGACGCAACATCGATTCCGTCCGGCAAAGCGGTTTCGATGGCTGTGGCGACATTATGGGGCTGAATTCCACCCGCCAAACCAATCTTGATGTTGGAAAATTCGGTCGGACGAGGGTTCAGTAAATCCCAACGCGCCGTCCGGCCTGTCCCACCCCGCTGGATTGGGTCAAATGCGTCGACAAGGAATCCAACCAGATTAGGAAATCGAGCATTCACCCAAGAAGCAATAATGCTTCTATCCTGTTCGGTATCCCGCCACGTCACGGCGCGAATCACAGGGATGTCCTGAATCACAGAATACTCAAAAGCATGCGTCAGCCATTCCGGTGTTTCGTCGCCATGCAGTTGGATGCAATCAAGACCACAGTCAACCACAATCCGAGCGACCTCGGCGGCGGAGCTGTTGACAAAGACACCCACGGCAAACGCCTTGCCGTCGATCAATTGCACCAATTCTCGAGCGATCGCGGGCGAAACGCGACGTGGACTGGTAGCCACGAAGTTGAGGCCGATGGCATCAGCCCCACATTCGATGGCATCGATTACGTCGACTTTCCTTGTCAAGCCACAGTACTTGAGTTTGGGTAAGTGAACATCGGGATGAACCATCGAAACAAAAATTCGCCAAGTAGCAATGAGTTAGACGAAACGGTCAATACACGTCCTTGAGGCGAGCGGCGTAATGAGACATACCTTTCGTCGTAGCGGAATTCACAAGAATTCCTTGAGTTCGGAATTCTTGCGAATTCCGCTACGGTAGATTCTTCTCTGCCATTCGCCTTACACCCCAAACGTCAACATACTCACCCTGGTAAACGCTTGTGATTCGCCAACCAGAGCAAGAGGACGTTTGAGGGGATCACCGCTCGCGTCACGGCCCACTCAGTAGAGGGTGAGCCGAAAAAACCGTCAATTGGCAACTAAAAATAATCCACCGCGATGATATGGCCGACAATCAACCATACTCCAAAGAACAAACAACCAATTACGGTATTCAAAAACTCGACAGACATGGGTCGCGACCTCTCCAAAAAATGGGTGAGAAACCGCCATCCGTAGTACTCAGCTAGAGCATCTCTAGCCGTCCGCCTTCGTGCGAGCGAGTCTTATCGACGCAATTCGAAAACAAATTGAAAAGAATTTTCTGCCTCGATTGCTCTTGCCCAATCCGTAGTTCTTCACAGCTTATCTGCTCGTTGGCCGCATGTGAATTCTCGCGATTGTATGGCTTGTGTTACAATGTTTTTCTGTTTTGGAAAACTTTCCGAGACGGGAATCGCGTCGCAGAGCAACGCTTCCATAACGAGTCGCGTCGCGGAGCGACGCTTCCACAACAAATAATCCACAACAGTATCCAATCCCATAGTCGATCTTTATGAACTATCCCAATACCTCTGCGGTATCACTGCCGGAACCGTCTCGTGTACCGCTGCAAGGCCTGCATTGTGGACACTATTTCTATCGATGGCGAAGGGATTTATTGTCCACCATCGGACCGGCAATTCACGAGGCCAAGTCCGAATTCTTGTCCGCATTGTTACCGATCGAAAGCGCCCGAACCGAGCGATTGCAAAGCTTCATCATCAGCGGCCACAAGGCGGATTTCGCGACCATCATGATGGACTCCGATCCGCTTCGGATCGATCACCATCATCAATTCCTGATGAGCACAAAATTGGGAGCGGCCTTAGAACCTGTTTATTCGTTTGTTTCCCTATCCGAGATTAGCGAATACTTACCTAATAAAGATCAGTATGCCGCAAAACTGATACGTTCCGGAGAAGATCCGCAATCGGCAACGTTTCAAGCCAAGGTCGCTTCGTACGAAAAGAGACTTCCGGGCATGCACGCCCAACGCCTGGCACCGGAGTTTCCCAATTGGCCCGCCATGTGTTTTTATCCGATGAACAAGGCGCGATATGTTGGCGCAAATTGGTTTTTAGAACCATTCTCGTCGCGAACGGAAATGATGGCGGAACATGCACAGAGCGGAATGTCTTTTGCCGGACGGGTGACCCAGCTGGTGACTGCGTCGGTTGGTCTCGACGACTGGGAATGGGGCGTAACGCTTTGGGCTCGAAATCCACAGTTCCTGAAAGATATCGTCTACACGATGCGGTACGATTCGGCGAGCGCCCGATTTGGGCAATTTGGCTCGTTCTACGTTGGCTACCAGGCGAGTGGCCAGGAGATCCTAGAGCATTGCTGCATTTAGGAATTCCCTTTCGATCATCCCGGGAATCAACGCCGCGCTCTAGCAGGCGGCGGGGGATCGTGAGAAAATGCTCGGGAACTTGGCAGCGGATCTCAAAACCTTTGGTGCCAGGTCGTGTTCAATTGAGCTATCAACTCATTTTCGACCGAAGGCTATTTTGTCCAGTCAGTCAACACCCTCCGAAAACGCGGCTCAAGATCCCGACGTGGCATTGATGCTGCGCGTTCAGAATGATGACGCAGTCGCTTTTGAGATGTTAATAGACCGGCATCAAGGCAAAATTCAACGCTTTATGTTGGGTTGGGTCAATAATGTTCAACAGGCGGAGGATCTTGCCCAAGATGTATTTTTAAGGGTTTTCAAGGCGAGAAAGACCTACATGCCCACCGCAAAATTTACCACTTGGTTGTACCGAATCGCCAACAACATCGCTTCCAACCACGTGCGAGATAACGCGAATCGCCGCGAGTACCAACTTTCCAAGAGCGAGAACGCTACCACGTCAGGAATGATTATTGAAAACATAGCCATTGCCCCGAGCGGATTTCAGCCCGCCCGTCGCCTCGACGAATTGGAACGGTCGAGCATCGTTTTGCAGGCCCTGCAGGCGCTGGGGGAACGGCAACGCATGGCGCTCATGCTCAGCAAGTACGAAGGAATGAGCTACCAAGAAATTGCAGATACCATGGGACAAAGTGTCCAGGCCATTAAGTCACTCTTGAGCAGGGCGCGAGTGAGTTTAAAAAATTTGCTCGACCCCTATGTAGAAAACGGCATGCTTCCCGGCAAAGTGGATTCAAAAGAAAGTGCAGCTTATCAATCGAAAGACAACGAATTGGCTCCCGAGGAAATCAAGGAATGAATACTTCCGACTTACAGCCCGAGGATGAGCAACTGACCGCCTATCTCGACGGAGAGCTTTCCGCTGAAGCAGCGTCGACGCTTGAGAATCGTTTGGTCGAAGAAGAGGAGTTGCGATTGCGATTGGCGGAACTGCGCCGAACGTACGAGTTGCTAGATGAGCTGCCAGAGACTCCTCACAATCAACGATTTACTAAGAGCACGCTGGAACTGGTCGTCCGGGAACTAACCTCGGAAAACACGCAAGCAACCGTCGCAATTCCTGCCATGCCTAAGTCGGGCGAGCCCGCAAGCTGGTGGGCTTGGCCTCGTTTGGGCTATTTGATGGGAATGTTGCTTGCGACAGGGATATGCATTGGTCTTGGGACCCGGTCTGCCATTTTCAACCGAGAGATTCGCGAGCTGGGGTTGGCCGCTAGCATGCCAGGCTTAAGTGACGTCAATGAACTGAGCATTGCCGAAAGCTTGCTCAAGGAAAAAACAGCCATCGAGGTTTTGAGAACGCATTACAGCGACGACTTGGTCCCTCCTATTCCTGTATCCTATGTTCAACGTAGGACATGGATCGAAGGGATGACACCGGATCAAATTGACCAAGTAAATCGCGGTCGCCAAATGCTTCGCAAGTTTCCTCTTGATAGATACAAACGTTTTGCAGCCATTGAATCTCAAATCGAAGCTAGGCCCGACAGCCAGGAGATTCAAGAAGTGATACGATTGGTGGGTATCGTGCTTGACGCCGAGCTAAGCTATAAGCGAGAGGATCTTGACGGAAGCCGCGAGAAACGAGCTCAGTTTCTTCGCGAACAGATCCGTTATTCGGCAGCGTTGGCTTATTCGCATCACATGCCCGACTCCGATCAAAAGGCGGTCGAAGCTTGGTATGAGAAGGAACTCCTGCCAAGCATTCCTGAGTTGTCTGCCTTCCGAATTTTGAGAGCCTATAAATACGAAAACTTCGTCTTAGAGAATCATTCCGAATTGATTGAGCTGCTCGTTCCGACGCTATCGGAAACCGCGAGACAACTTCTTGAGCCCCTTGGAAAATCGGATCAAATGGGAATCCTGTTGTTGCATTGGCGGAACCCGGATCGCGAAGTGCCATTTTTGGAACGGTATCAGAGATTCACAAGAGAAGAGCGTGAAGGAATGGATTTGAAAGATCCAGAGCGTATCAATCGACGTCGAACGCGCCGATAGGATTGCAACCGTGTTGCAATGCAGAGTGCGGGGGTTAGCACAGACCCAAAAACAACGCTCGAACCCCTATTTCAAGAATCCCAATGGACATCACTGATCATTCTGTTCCCGACCCGTCAATTGTTCTAGATTTGCTAGAAGCGTTTCGACGTTCGAAGACGATGTTTGCCGCCGTTGAGTTGGGGGTCTTCGATCACCTAACGAATCCAGCGGCAATCCATGACCTCACGTTGCAACTGCATTGCGACCCAATCGCGCTCATGACGCTGTTGGATAGCTGCGTTGCCTTCGGATTATTGTCGCGCCAAGGTGATCAGTATCAGAACACACCCGTTGCGGAAACCTATTTGACCCAGAATAGTCCGCGTCGAATGACTGGATACATCCACTATTCCAATCGCGTGATGTGGAAGATGTGGGCCAATCTTGAAGACGCGGTTCGCGAAGGCTCGCATCGCTGGAAGCAAACGTTTGACTTCGACGGACCTATTTTTTCGCATTTCTTCCAGACCGACGCAGCGATGCATGAGTTTCTGATGGGGATGCATGGATTCGGCATGATCACGTCTCCTCAAATCGTGGGAGCATTCGACTTAAGCCGGTTCCATGTCCTTGCAGATTTGGGCGGGGCGACGGGACATTTGGCTATCGCAGCCTGCCAGCGTTATCCCAACCTCAGCGGAATTGTATTCGATTTGCCGCATGCATTGGATCTTGCGAAACGCATGGTCAGCGAATCGATGATGCATCATCGCATTTCCGTTGTGGGTGGCGATTTCTTTGTCGACGAACTTCCGAAAGCGGACCTCTATGCGCTCGGAAGAATTGTTCACGATTGGAGCGAAGAAAAGATTCGGCGATTGTTGAAACGAGTCTTCGATGCCTTGCCCTCAGGTGGCGGATTGCTCATTGGCGAAAAAATTCTCTGGGACGATCGCACGGGGCCTCGGTGGGCATTGATGCAAAGCTTGAATATGATTGTTTGCACCGAAGGACGTGAAAGAACCCTTGCCCAGTACGGTGTCCTTCTTGCCGATGCTGGATTCGATTCCGCCGAAGGTGTTCGAACCTCTGTACCGCTCGACGGAATCTTGGCAATCAAGCGGTAAACCACCATTCTTAAGTAACATTCTGAGGGTACTTTCGATCCTCGTTGCCGCTTAGTTGCATTGAGATTAAACTCCTACATGGCTAGTACGGTATTTCAATATACCGTTCGGAAATTCACCATCCTGGCTGATCACCGAAATCAACCTAGACCAATAGTACTCGACTGGATGTCAAGGTACTTGTTCTCGCTCCATGGCTGGGTTCAAGTACTGCCTTAGGCTGAATAAGATTATAAAGAATCCTATCTTCACCATGAATCTTCAGAAGAAACGCGCCGAATCTAAAAGGATGTTCGCAAAAAAGGAGAGTCGTGTGAGGCGACTTCGCCAATTGCGATTTGAGACGATGGAGCAACGCCGAGTTTTGGCGTCGGTCATCAGCGAAGTTCACATCAATCCACTGTTTGGCAATCGGGATACCGATCAATACATTGAACTTCGAGGCACACCCAATTCGATCATTCCGGCCAAAACCTATTTCGTTGTGCTCGAGGGCTGGGGGGCCGTTCCGGGCGGCATGGGATACATACATTCCTCGATCGACCTCTCGGGACTTGCGTTCGGCAGCAACGGGTTTTTGGTGATTGCGCAATCGGCCAACCCTTATCAATTTGATTTCTCGTCCAATCGGATCATTAGTACTGCTCCAGGCTTTTCTGGACTGCCAAACAATCGTTGGAGCGACGCATCGACACTTTCGGATCGGCTTGCCTTTATTTTTGGATCTGCCACGTTCATGTTGATCGAGGCTCCTCAAGCACCTGCGCCAGCGGGCGACGCGGATGCAAACGACGATGGCGGGCTCGACGGAGCCGCCGCCAGTTGGAACGTGATCGATTCCGTCGGATTGCTCAACACGACTGCAACTCCTTCGCGATCCTATGGGAAAATCACGTTTTCTCAAGAACCGAATTACTTAGCTCCCCCCAGCACGCACTTGATCGATACCGATGGGGGAGGTTACGTGGCCCGAATTGGGGCTTCCAGTAGCTGGCAGCCGAACGACTGGGTCTCAGGAACCACTATCGACGGTGATAGTTCCTCGGCACTTCAATATCGATTTACCTTTGGCACCTTTGGCGATCCAAGGCCTCTCGTTTATTCGGGGCGCCAAGTCAATCATCTTGGAACTTACAATTTCGATGGTGGTGCACGCGGCACGATCGCTCAAGACTTGAACGGAGACGGCTTGGTCAATTCGTCCGATGCGCCAATCTCAAATGTTCCGGTCTTTGCGGACAAGAATCAAAACGGCATTCGCGATGAACAGTTGGTCCAAGTTGTTGCAGGAAGTTTTCCAGACGACTCGGAACATACGAATCGATTTCCAAACGCGACTCTGACAGTTGCAGATTCGAACAACAAAAATATCGGATTCAAGGTTCGAACCAAGTCGACATTTGATAATGCATTCAATACGATTCGGGTCCTATCCAGCGAGGGAATACCTTGGTTTGATTCCAGAAATCGACTCAAAGTCGTGTTTTACCAGGAAGTGAATTCGGTTGCGATCGACTCCATTGCGGCGGTGAACGACTATCTCTCGTATGGACGCTTGGAGGCCTACGATCGCAACGACCAACTCATCCAAGCAGTGCAGACCAATCCGTTGCAAGGGCTCCAACGCGAAACCATTCGAGTTGTTCGGTCCAACTCCGACATCAAGTACATTATTGCTTACACTAATGACACGATACCCGAGTCGAGTCCATTTGGAGGCTTTGATAAGCTGATTTATACGTACCGAGAGTTTGCGACCACTTCCGATATTCAAGGAACCTATGCGATCGAGGAACTTCCGGTTGGCACGTACGATATTCGAATCGCCAATCCGCCGTCTGGTCAAGTCTTGGTTGCCGGTGCAGCATCACAATATCCGCTTACAGTCACAAAATCGGAGCATGTGATCGGAGGGGATTTTGCGTTCCGAAACAACTCCGCCCCAATCGTTTCCACAAGCAACTTGACGGTTGTCGAAAACCCACTGTTCGGGAGTACCGTCGCGCAAATTGTTGCTTCAGACCCGGATCCGAGCCAATCGCTGACGTACGAGTTTCTTGGTAACTCCGGGCCGTTTGGTGTTGATCGGGCAACAGGCGCAGTCAAGGTCGTCGGCCAACAGATTTGGGATTTTGAAATCATGCCGCCGTTGGTCGTATCGCTGCGGGTATCGGACAATTTTAACCCGCCCGCATCCACAACGACCAATATTACGATTACCCCGATCGATGTGAATGAACCTCCGGTCTTGTCTGCAAACCAGTTCACCCTCTCTGAAAAAGCGCCGGCGGGTACCATCGTCGGTACTCTTTCGGCCTCAGATGTGGATGCGGGACTCAACGGATCGCTACGGTACGTTCTTGGAGAAGACCTACCTCCCGATAGTTTTTCGCTCGACCCGGTCTCAGGTGTGATGACTCTGTTGGCTGGAGCATCGCTTAACTACGCATCTCAAAGAACTGTGTCTATCCCGATCATTGTACGAGATCAAGGAACCCCGCCGTTAACCACCACAGGGCAAGCCATTTTGCAATTGATCGATGTCAACGATCCACCGAGCGGACTAGCATTTACCCAAGTTGTCAGCGTGGCTGAGTCGATCGCTCCAGCATCAACTGTCACCGTCGCGGCTGTGACGGTTGTCGACGACTCGCTCGGCACGAACAACATCACCATCGGCGGTACGGATGCGGCTTGGTTTTCGATCGTCAATGGACAATTAAAGTTCACGGCGCTGTCGAAGGTCGATTTTGAAGCGAAACGCACTTATTCCATATCGATAGCTGTCGACGATCCTGAAATCGGCAACTCGCCTGACGCAACGAGCAATTTCACTCTGCAAATCTCCGATGTCAATGAACCGCCGACGGGAATTCTATTTGACGACTTGGTAACCAATATTCCTGAATCGACCAGCAATCCGAACGGGATCCGCGTGGCCACGATTCGAGTCGTGGACGATGCGTTGGGAGTGAATCAAATCACCTTTGCGGGCCCTGACGCTTCGAAGTTTGAATTGGTGGGCCAAGATCTTCGGTTCAAGCCTAATGTTCCGTTTGATTTCGAGCTGCAGTCTGACTATCGGCTCAATTTCACCGTCGATGATATTTCGGTTGGCAACGGCCCCGACGCGAACTCAAGCGTTACCATCACGCTTGCCGACGTGAACGAGCGGCCCACGTCCATCGTGTTGGATGTGCTTAGCAACAGCGCCGACGAATCGTCGATCCCTACCACTGGACTGGAAGTGGCGAATCTGGTGGTGAACGACGATGCTTTAGGTAACAATACCTTCGTTTTGTTTGGCCCAGACGCAGCCTCGTTTGAAGTTATCGGAAATCAACTGCGTGTTAAACCAGGCGTCATTTTTGACTTCGAATCCAAGCCAGCCTATGAAGTGTCCATTCGAGTCGTTGATTCATCTCTTCCGAACACCACGTTTCCGGAAGTAACGAGTCGACTAAGCGTTCGAGACCTTCCCGAGGTACAGTCGGTAAC
>JBEBHM010001165.1:0-2009 GCA_040080875.1 Pirellula sp. | reverse complement strand
GATAGATGCTGTTCCAACTTCCAACTCACCTCGGCGCCATCAATCGCGCGCCATTTGCAGCCTTGGTTCAAGACCGTGAGTATGCCGTGCGGCACCACTTCCAACGCCGGCAGCGCCAGCCCGTCACACCCTCGACGCCTCCGTTTCCGTCGTTCTCCGGACTTCTGGCGTTTAGACGCCTGTGGCCTTTATGACTTCCACGATTTTTCAAGCCGGCGCTTCGTGTTTGGCTTCAAGTATGGCGCGCTCTTCTCTCAAGTCATTGCTCCCTTTTCAAACTGACCCTCCAAGTTTACAAGCACACCCTAGACGAACGTTCGAACTTCGGATAGACAGAAATCGGAATTTGGTGCTCCGAAAAATAGTAAATATATGATGTGTCGACTATTGTCAGGCAATCAACTCATTAGATAGGTGAATATAGCAATTACCTCGTTGTATCTTCCGAGTGGAAGCAAGATCGGAGTCGGTTATCAAGTTCACTATCTTGCAAATGAACTCACAAAGCGTGGACATGCAGTGACAGTATTCAGTCAATCGGGAGCTTCCGAAGATACGTTATATTCAGTAAAGGTGCTTGAGGCACGGAAGCGCTTTCGGACGTTTGGCTTTGCTTGGGATTTGAGAAAAGTGGATTTCTCAAACTACGATGTCCTGAATGCTCACGGAGATGATTGGTTTCTATGGGGAAGTGAGCGACCTCGCCATATTCATACATTTCACGGTTCATGTTTAGCCGAGATGATTCATGCCACGAGTGCCATCGGTCGTGTCAGAATGGCTGCTTTAGCGCTTTGTGAGTATAGCGCATGTTTTCTGCCGGATGAACTTGTGGCCGTGTCGGAAAACACAAGGCGATATATTCCTTCTGTAAAGCACGTCATTCCTTGTGGAGTGGAACTGAAATCATTTGGACCGGGCCAAAAGTCAAAAGCTCCGTCAGTCCTGTTTGTCGGAACTATGGGCGGGAGGAAGCGTGGGGCAATGTTGCTGGAGTTGTTCCAACGCGAGATAAGACCACGGGTACCAAATGCAGAGTTTTGGGCGGTCTGCGAAGAGCCAGTGGGTGGAGAGGGTGTACGTTGGTTTGGGAGGATTCCACTTGAGAGACTCAGAGAGCTTTTTCGGGCGGCTTGGGTATTTTGCTTGCCGAGCACTTACGAGGGGTTTGGCGTTCCATATATTGAAGCAATGGCGTCGGGGACGCCAGTTGTGGCAACACCGAACGTCGGCGCGCGGGAAGTGACTCAAGAGGGGAAATGCGGACTCTTGGGCCGGGACAACGAACTGGCGGGGCATTTGGTGGACGTTCTTATTGATCCTGATTTGCGAGTGCGGCTAGGCGATGCGGGTCTGAATCGCGCGAAGCATTTTTCCTGGGATTCAGTATGTGAGCAGTACGAGAGGCTGTATCGAAATAAGTGTGAATCTATGGCACTCTAATCATGAGAATTCATTCCCGTATCGCTCGCTCTTATTCGCG
The DNA here is from genome assembly GCA_040080875.1 of Pirellula sp. Classification (GTDB taxonomy): domain Bacteria; phylum Planctomycetota; class Planctomycetia; order Pirellulales; family Pirellulaceae; genus JBKCUI01. The sequence goes on along the minus strand of JBEBHM010001165.1, from coordinate 526 downwards.
CTATAACGCAAAGAAATTGGCAAATACACGTGGTTCCGAAATCCTTCATCATTGCAATACGTTAGTGACCGCAAGCCGTGAACAGAGTTTCGCGAATATGATATTGGATGCATGATGCGGTACATTGGCACAACGCGAAAAAATTGAGAGAGCTTGCTGAATAAATATGCTTAAAAAGATTCTCAAGAAATATGAAAAGGAGGGATGGCCTGGCATAAATACGGCCATACGGAGCAGAATAGCGCAAGTTCGCGCGGTTCATCCAATTGAAGATGCGTTGCGCAATCTCCAAAAGTGCGATTCCGTTTGCCTAGTGCAAATAGGGGCTTTTATCGGAGCGACCGACAATGACCCAATCTATCGTTTTCTGCAAAACACTAGGAATTCGAAAATCAAACTACAAGCGGTTTTGGTTGAGCCGGTTAAGGAGTTTTTTGAAAAGCTGAAGCAGAATTACGACGGCGTCAGCGGCGTGAGCTTTGAGAATGTTGCAATTGCACAAACTTGCGGACCGCAAAAATTCTAC
>JBEBHM010000408.1:0-7753 GCA_040080875.1 Pirellula sp. | reverse complement strand
TGACGTGGCTAGTCCGGGGCTCATGATTGAGCTGGCTCTGGGCGTTGGACAACGGGTGCAGGCGTTGTGTGCAGTTCATGGTCGCACTCGGCAATTGCGACCCACTTTGGCAAGCCCGACAAGCCCGACCGTGCCATCGGCCCGATCGTGCAGATGGCCCGATCGTGACATCCACTTTACCTTTTCAGATGGGGAAGGAGTTCCTTGTGCCAGGAAAGCGGATTTCGCCTGTGGCTTTGATCGTGAACTTAGTACAATAAGCGTGTTGCTTTTGCGTCGGATCGTCGGAATCGTCAATTATTTCGGTATCGACGAACTCAACTAACCAACGTCCCATGTCAAGATTCTGGATGATGGCTTACCCTCCTATGGTCACGCTCGACGGTACAGGCTCAATCCTCCGTGCTCGGACTTCCCATCTTCTTGGGGTGCTATTGTTGCTTGGTACGATGCACCCAGCACCCGCGATTGCATTCGAATCGGATCCGTCGTCTCTCAGCCCGCAGGAACTCGAATTCTTTGAAAAGAGCATTCGACCTCTGTTTGTAACGCATTGCTACGAATGCCATTCGGGAAACGAAAAGAACGGTGGACTGAAACTCGACTCGCGCGATGCTATTCTGCGAGGTGGCGATTCGGGACCGGCCATCCGCCCTCGCGAAATAGACTTGAGTTTGATTATTAAAGCAGTTCGCTACCAAACACAAGAGTTGCAAATGCCGCCCAAGGGCGCGCTTCCCGCGTCGGACATAGCGTTGCTCGAGCGTTGGATCGCTATGGGTGCCCCCGATCCACGCACGGAAATTAACTTAGCCAAGCAACCCGCAAGCGGTCCATCGGGAATGAGCGTCGAGGAGGGACGACGATTCTGGTCGCTTCGTCCAATCTCAAATCCTGCCATCCCTCAGACACAACGCACCGACTGGGCCCGTTCTCCCATAGACGGCTTCGTGCTTTCCAAGCTCGAAGACCAAAACTTGAGTCCAGCTCCGGAAGCGGATCGACGAAGCATCGTCCGGCGTTTGACTCTTGGTCTGACCGGACTACCGCCAACCCCCGACGAGATGGCTGCGTTTGCATCCGACGAATCGCCATATGCATACGACCAGCTCATCGAACGCTTGCTCGCTTCGCCACAGTATGGCGTGCATTGGGGCAGGCACTGGCTGGACGTGGCTCGCTATGCGGATTCCAACGGGCTGGACGAAAACCTTGCGTTCGGTACCGCTTGGCGATACCGCGATTATGTCATCCAGTCAATCAACAACGACAAACCGATCGACACATTTATTGTCGAACAAATCGCTGGCGATCTAATACCCAACTCCGATCTCGAATCCAAAACCGGCACCGGATTTCTTGTATTAGGGGCCAAGGTGCTGGCCGAACCAGACCGTGAAAAACTGACCATGGACACAATCGACGAACAGATCGATACCCTAGGCAAGGCATTCTTAGGCATGACGCTTGGATGCGCTCGGTGCCACGATCACAAATTCGATCCGATCCAACAAAAGGACTACTACGCGCTGGCCGCAATCTTTAAGAGCACCAAAACTTTTGGTGATTCGAATTTCGGAGCGATCAAACATTGGAATGAAATCTCGCTTGCTACCAACTCGGAAAAAGAAGAACTCAAGAAAGTCACCGCAGAGATTGCGAAGCGACAGAGCGCCGTTTCCAGTTTCAAGTCGGAGTCCATGGAGGCACTTCGCAAAAAAACTCGCTCGCTCGCCGCGACCTACCTCGCTACGGCTCCGCTCATTACCCCCGAGATGACTTTACAAGAGATCGAATCCATCGCAGCTCCGCTCGGTCTCCACCCTCGGGTACTATTCCATTGTCGACGACACTTGCAATTTCATTCGGATCACCCGCTCTTCGTCATTTGGCACGAAAGCGCGGGGGCAAAAGACTATGAGCGAATTCGCAGACACTACACGGATCTCTTCGAGCGGACCGAACGTGCGTTTGCAGATGCCAAGCAACGAGACAGCAAAGCCAAGAAGCTTGATGATCCCGAATTGGAAATGGCCAGAGCCGAACTCTACGATGTCAACGGTTTCCTGGCCGTTCCTCCCAAGCCGGGGTTTGCGTTTGATGAATCGATCCTCAAAGAACTCGACAAACGAGCCAACGAGGCGCGTCTTTACGAGAGCTTTGCTCCCGATGAACCGTCGGTCATGGGAGTCAGCGATGGTTCATTGCAATCGGGCATCCCGCTGCACATTCGAGGCAATCATCGAAACCTAGGCGAGAACATATCGCGGGGGTTCCCCGACGTCATGTGCGGGCCATCGGAATCTTTGATCCTATCGCGAAAACAAAGCGGTCGGCTTGAGTTGGCCCGCTGGCTTACCAGCCCTTCACACCCGCTGACCGCCCGAGTGTTTGTCAATCGCGTTTGGCGCTGGCATTTTGGACAAGGTCTGGTTGGGACCACCGAGAATTTTGGCGTGCTGGGAGATCGACCCGTCAACCCACAGTTACTGGATTATCTGGCGCGATACTTTATGGAATCAGGCTGGTCACTCAAAGAACTTCATCGCGTGATCTTGCGATCGAGCGCTTACCGAATGGGGGTGCGACATCCGCAGAGCGACACCGCCATGAAACAGGATTCAGAGAATCGATTTCAATGGCGATACAACCCACAGCGGATGAGCGCCGAACAAGTCCGCGATTCCATCCTTTTTGCAAGCGGTCAGCTCGATTTGCAAATCGGTGGCAAGATGGTGCCGCTTCGCAATCGCCAGTTCGTCTTCGATCATACATCCATTGATCACACCCGCTACGATAGCATGCGACGCGCGGCCTACTTGCCTGTGATTCGGAACAACCTCTACTCATTGTTCGAGCAGTTTGATTTTCCCGATCCGACCATGCCCACCGGCAGCCGCAACACAACCACCGTAGCACCGCAGGCATTGTTGCTCATGAATTCGGAATGGGTCATCGCAGCCGCCGAGCGAGTCACGAAATGTGTTTTGGAGGAGACTCATTCAGAAGTCGAATGCGTGAACGCTCTGTATCAAAGACTATTAGGACGTAAGCCCAGCCCTTTGGAGTCGAATCGGGCACTGGAATTTGTCCTAGCCCGTAGCGAAGCCGCGACCGAAACGGCGACCGAGCCAAACTGCGTAGCCGAGCCACCGGGCAATGCATGGATGCTCTTGGCACAATCGCTTTTGATCTGCAACGAATTCGTCTTTATCAGGTAGATCATGCAGAATTATTCGATCTCAGATTTTGTTCGCCGACGCTGGATGCTCAAAAATTCCGCAGCCGGTTTCGGATACTTGGCATTTCAAGGGATGCTCAATCAAAGTCTTGCGGATGCTGCCCCGATGGCCAGCTCGTCAACCAACCCGCTGGCTCCCAAGCAACCGCACTTCACGGCCCGCGCCAAGCGGATTGTTTTCCTATACATGAAGGGTGGTCCGTCGCACGTCGATACGTTTGATCCCAAACCGATGCTCGACCGCGATCACGGCAAGCCACCACCGTTTGCGCTCCCGCGAGTGGTATTTGCTGCTCAAGGTAATCTGCTCAAGTCGCCATGGAAGTTTCGGAATTACGGCGAGAGCGGGTTGCCAGTGAGCGACTTGTTTCCGCATGTTGCACAACATGTGGACGACTTGTGCATTCTGCGCTCGTTGCATGGAAGCAATCCAGCCCACGGTGGAGCCTTGCTCAAATTGCACACTGGTAGCGATCAATTCGTGCGCCCTAGCATGGGTGCGTGGGTCACTTATGGGCTGGGTACTGAGAACGAGAACTTGCCAGCCTTTGTGACGATATGTCCAACGCTGGCTCACGGCGGAATGAACAATTGGGGCGCGGCATTTCTACCCGCGCATTGCCAAGGGACCCCGATTGGCAATGCCAGTTCGGCCTCGTCGACCGCCCAAGTAAAACACATTCGCAATCCGACAACGTCGCTCGGGGCTCAGCGACAGCAAATCGATTTGATTCGCGCATTGAATGAACAGCATTTGCAAGAAAACGAGTTCGACGACGCTTTGAGTGGCCGGTTGAACTCGTTCGAACTGGCCTTCCGAATGCAAAGCGCCATGCCGGAGGTGCAAGATCTGTCGGGCGAGACACTATCGACCATGCGGTTATATGGTATTGACGATTCGACAACCGAAAACTTCGGCAGGCAATGTTTGATGGCACGCCGGTTCCTAGAACGGGGCGTACGTTTCGTTCAAGTGACTCACAGCGATAGCGAAGTGCAATGGGATCAACACAGCGATCTGTATCAAGGCCATTCCAAGAACGCAGCCGAAGTGGACAAGCCGATTGCGGGTTTGTTGAGCGATCTCAAGATGCGTGGGATGCTTGAGGACACGCTGGTGTTGTGGGGAGGTGAGTTCGGTCGCACACCCACATCGCAGGGCAACGGACGAGACCACAACCCACACGGATTCGCGATGTGGATGGCGGGAGGTGGAGTCAAAGGGGGCTATGCTTACGGCTCAACGGACGACTATGGGTATTACGCTACCGAGAACAAGATGCACATCAACGATTTGCACGCGACGATTTTGCACATATTAGGAATGGACCACGAGCGATTGACCTATCGTTATGCTGGCCGCGACTTCCGTTTAACAGACGTCGCCGGCACCGTCGCAACCGACATCCTTGCTTAGCCGCATCTCAATCTGACACAATCGGTTGACGACGCACTACGCAAGACTGACGATATAGTTCCATGACACGGATCCGAGGTTCATTCCGTCGTGATCTTGGATGTCGTGTTCATCAGGTGCGAGCGTAATGTTTAATTGTCCGCTGACCAGATTGTGGACCGAGAATCGCCATGTCAACGCATCGACCGCGATGGGCAGTCCAGGCAATGCGATGGCGGCGGCCGATCCACTCAATACCAAGTCGGTGGCGTCCACGCGTGTAACCGGCTCCGAGAACGCAATGTCCACAAAGATCGTCGGACTCGTGATCGTCGCGCCCAGCGCCGGTGTTTGAGCAATCACCGTCGGGATTGATAGACTTGTGAAGCCGGTACCGACGTTCACAAAAAACGATTTGGAATCGGTGCCGCCTAGTCCATCGCTCACCGAGGCCGACACGTGAATACGGCCCGTAAAACTGTCCGCTGGGTTGACGGTCAACACGTTGCCGACAACTGAAAGCGAGGCTTGCGCACTGTTGGCAGTCGCGTTGTAGAGCAACGAAGTGTACTCGTACGACGCGGGGCTCAGTTGATCGATGAAAGTGGCATGACTTGCGTCTCCACCCGACCATCGATACAGTTTTCCGCTTGGCAGCACATAGTACCAACCACCCTTGCCCAACATCCACTTCTCATTCAGGCCACCCCAGTTCAGAAACTCGTTGCCCGAGAAACTCAAGTTCAAGGTTTGGTCGAGATAGTACTCGAGCGACTGCGGGCTCGCTGAAAAAGTTAGTGGGTCATTGTTGGGATCCATTGCCACGAGATTGACTATGGCATTCAAGTAACCACTAGACAACGTTCGATCCGCGATCATGTTCAACGTCGGTGGGAGCTGAACGATCGAAAGGTCGACCGTGTAACTCCACGTCGACGGTGCAAGATCATTGCCTGAGATATCTTCGATATCATTTGAATCCGGCGCTAACTGAACGATTGCCGTTCCATTGACAAGATTGCTGATTGGGAAACGCCATGTGTTTCCACCCAGGTTGACTGCTGGCCCCTGAATCGTTCCCGCCGTTGCTGATCCGGTCAATACCAAATCTGTCGAATGCACGCCAATGACCGTTTCTGAAAACGTCACGTCGATGTTGACCGTCGGACTGGTGAGCGCTGCGCTTGGAGCGGGAATTCGGTTAGTAATGGTTGGGGACGTGGAATCTGGTGGCCGAGCAGAAACCGTTACAAAGAATGCCTCGGAATCGGAACCTCCGAAGCTGTCGCTTGCATTCGCGACCACGACGAACTTGCCGACAAATCCATCATTGGGATCGATGGTCAGTACATTGCCGACGAGCGATACCGTCGCCGGCGAATTGTTGACCGCAGAGAGCAGCATCACCGGGTTGTTGTAAACATCGACGCTTAATTGAGCGACCAAGGGATCCTTGCTGAGGGCTCCTCCGAGCCATGCATACAAATTGCCATTAGGCGTCATGTAGTACCACGGATAGGAAGTACCCGAGAACCACTTCTCACGAAGGCCGCCCCAATTGAAGTAATTATTAAGTTGAGTAGGTGCCAACCCTAGTTTTTGATCCCAATAAGACTCAAGCGATTGAACCGAGGCATTGTAGGTCAGCGGATCATTGTTGGGATCTGTGGCAATGAGATTGAGGACCAGATTCGTCGCGCCGTTGAGAATCGTTTGGTCACTTGGGTTCAACAAATCCACGGCCATTAGGCATCGGGATTCCAAGCATTCTGCAGTCAAGTTGTGACGACGCAACAAAGCGCGTGAACGCAATCTCGCACGTTCATGGCGTACGGCTTTGAGTCGAGTCGTGAGGCGGCGAAACCAATTACCAATCAACATCAATCGTTCAATTCCGCATTCAGTACCTGAAACGTTGCAATTCGAAGCTCCCTAAAGGGCTACCAAGACAAAGCGTCCGTCATCGTCGACCGCCACGAAACGATCGCGCTAGTTGATACGCAATCGCTATGAAAAACACCTACTCGTAGAGTAGTCGGTAAACCTTGTCATTCAATGACCGTGAGCCGTCACAACTTGTTTTGTGATCGGGTGGTGGTAAGTATCGCTACAATCCCTACAAAGCGACTTCTCGGACTCGGAAACGGTGATCCATTCAACCCTTTGACAAACGGTCTCGTAACTAAGTCGCTCAAGAAATTAACAAAGCCGTTCGCCTGAGCTGGTCCAACAAACGATCTACCGTTGTCTTATGGATTGCGTTCATGTCCATGCGACCGCTACCCTGAAAGCTCACCTTGACTTTTCCCGCTGCGATAAGTTCTGCGACGAATTCGGCGAGCTGATCGTAGTCCTTCGTTCCATCGACTGCCTGAACAAAGAGTCGGGACACGGCGTCCATTGCCAGCATACCGTGGCGCAGCGTCGTGATCATGCCAGCCGATTTGGCTTGCAATCTCGCTAAAGGAGAGGCGCAAGGGTAGTCGGAGACGGAATCGCAAAATCGGTCGGGCACGAAACGAAACTCAACATCACCATGGGTGGTGAGTTGGATCAAGTTGGATGTCACCATCGACGCGACAACGCCTTGTTCTGGGATGATTGGAGGCGTTAGCTCTTGCAACTTGATCTCGACGAGTTGACGAATCTCCTCGGCCGTCAATGACTTGGGCCAAGCTTCGTACAGCACGAACATCATCGCCTTCAAACCTGGGTTCTTTGCTCGCAATCGTCGGCCATTTGCACAAACGAATCCGACTTCTACCTCAGGATCAAGGTTGTTGTGTAGCTCCAGGTTTTCCAATTGCATGTTGCTTGCGTAAAAGCCGCCAGACATTCTCGCTGGACTGATGTTCCGATCGATTTTCACTTGCTTGTGACACATCAGAGACTGTCGAAAGGTCCGGTTCGTCACGAAATCGGTGTACTGACCTCGTTGGTGAACATCAGCTGTAAGCTCCGTGAGGGCCTTTGCGGCTTTGGGGGGAAGATTGCTCGTGACCATGCTAGCCAAACTTGACTCTCCCTTGATGAAGGCTCAAGGTGTCCAATGGGATGCTAGCATTACCCACATTTCGAATCGTCCGATGATTAAATCGCAAGGAGTCGTACTCGTA
>JBEBHM010001164.1:0-2016 GCA_040080875.1 Pirellula sp. | reverse complement strand
TGAAGAGTTCGAAGTGTGGCGATGCCATTCAAGTCTCGCACCACGCGGACATCGGCAGGCTTTTGCGGGCCCTCTCGCCGGGTGCAACAGTATATCCATCTGGGATGTTGAATGACGATTCTTTCGAATATAAGGGTGGTACGGCGTTCGCTGTTTCGACTTTTCTCCGAGAATCGTTGCCGTGAGTTATTGGAGGGGGATCTCGATTACAATTTGAGCCAGTTTCCATTCGACACATTTTTCATCGATCTATCTTATGCATTACCGGTATTGCATTTTAACGGGCCTCCGAAACGCAAGTCCACTTCTACCAGCATTCCGCGATATGGTCGATCGATTTATTCCGTCGCCGACGCGAGTCATTTTAGGCGTCAATGATTCCACAGATGCAACGTTGGAGATGGTTCAGAATTGGCCTCATCCGAACCTGGATGTATTTACTTTTGATACCGGCTCTCCCTATCCCCCTCGTACTGCCACGCGAGAGAGGACTGCACATTTGGCACTGGTTCGAAACCGAATCATTGAACGAGCATTGCAGTATTCTGATTGGGATTTTGCGTTGATGTTGGACGCATCCAAGCTGATGGGCTCTGAATGTCCCAAGGTACTGATGGACGACGGCGGCGATATCGTCGCTCCACTCAGTTGGCACTGGAAACATCCCAATTCTTTTTGGGATACTTGGTGCTTTCGCGATATCGAGGGGCGACCTTTTCGGAATCAATTGTTGGTGCCCGCCGCTGCACGGATTGAAGTTCAGGCTGTGGGCGGAGTCTACATGGTAAAGCGATCGGTCCTCGAACAGGGGTGCCGTCTTGCGGAAACGGATGGTTCGGGCTGTGACTCCGTTCCATTTTGCGAGCAAGCACGATCAAAAGGTTTTCGAGTATTTATTCGGACCGAATTGCGTGTTACAGCATTTGACTACCCAAACTCAGTTCCAAAACTGGGCTGCATCAATGCGATCACGGCGGCGGGAGATTATGTTTCGCCCGATCTAGTGCACGTTCGACCCGACCGGTGTTTTCCCCATATCATGGTGGGAGATCCTCACCAATCGAATTGGCAATATTTGCGGCGCGAAATTCCTCACAACTGGTATGTCGATGATCGACATCCCACTCTTGGTTTTCTGAATCGCGACGAGGCACATATTCTGTTTAATTCCGCCCTCCCATTTCGAGGAAAGAATGCACTTGAAATCGGTTGCTGGAAAGGCTGGTCAGCGGCCCATCTCGCCGCGGCCGGTGTGCAATTGGACGTGGTCGATCCAATCTTGTCGTCTCCTGAAATTTTGGAAACAGTCACTAGCTCGCTCCGTGCGGGAGGGTGGTTGTCGCACGTCAATCTCTTCCCTGGATACAGCCCTCAAAAAATAGAAGAATTGGCTGCCGCTGGAAAGCGATGGTCGTTAATCTTTATCGATGGCAATCATGAAGAACCTGGTCCATGGCTCGACGCACAAGTTTGCGAAAAGTACGCGGAACCAGATGCTCTCGTGCTGTTCCATGATCTTGCTTCGCCAATTGTCGCTCGTGGGTTGGATTACTTTCAACAGAAGGGTTGGAAGACGATCGTGTATTGCACCACTCAGATCATGGGAGCCGCATGGCGGGGTAATGCAATGCCCATCCAGCATATTCCTGATCCGAGAGTGAATTGGACCTTGCCAAACCATTTGCGAAACCATCCTGTCAGCGGAGCATCGGTAAAACCATCATGATTGACCCAACCCTTGCCTCCACGTTACACGATTTGTCGCAACAACAACTTTTGATTTTGAGCCGAGCGAAACCGTTTACACTCACAAGTCCCGAACGCATGGCCAGCTTGCTATTGGCGACCGAATACATCGTCAATCAAAAAATCCCAGGCGACATCGTGGAATGTGGAGTCTGGCAAGGTGGCAGCATGATGATTGTCGCCCAAACGCTTTTGATGAGGGGAGATACTTCTAGAACCCTTTATTTGTACGATACGTTTGAGGGTATGAGCGAGCCCACAGTTCACGAT
>JBEBHM010000407.1:0-7781 GCA_040080875.1 Pirellula sp. | reverse complement strand
GTTCTATGCTGTTCATTTTTTCATGCCTAGCACGTTAGTTTTCACGTAGCTGCGTCTCGGATAGACTCAGCACATTCTCGTCTCGTAGAGACGCGACTATGTGTAATGGAAAACAGCCTTTCTACATAGCACGAAACTCTTTCCTTTTTCCATAGACAACATCGGATAGTTTTTAGAAAACGGACAAAACTTTCGTTCTTTGCGAGATTTCATGGATCTTGTTCTCGAATAGGCGTACTTCGATCTTTTCTGTCCGGATGGTCTTCCACTTGCGATCTCGAAATAGGCGCCTGTTCCTCGTTGCGAACAAGCAGCATTTCGTTGACGCATGTTTGGAGATTGGAGATGATTCTTATTCGGAAAGTAGCTGAGGATAATGGTTGGTTGGGAAACATGGCACCGTTTTCGGTTGAATTCGAAGGAATCAATTACCCAACCTCCGAAGCCTTTTTTCAGTGCTTGCGTTTTGATAGTGGGGGGCAGCGAAAATAGGTGATGACTGGAAAGGCGAGAATTGGCTGGGTGTACTTTGGATGGAACTCCGCGAATGCTTGAAAGGTAGTTTGAAACAATGAGAGTGCCGTTGGAACACATTTTTGTCGATATGGACGGTGTGATTACCGACTTTGTTGCAGCCTCGTTGATCGTGCACGGCAAGCCCGATGCACTGCGCATTTGGCCGGCTGGCGAACGAGATATTCCCAAAGTACTGGGGCTGAGTCGAACGCAATACTGGAACGCGATTGATGATCAAGGGTCCGATTTTTGGGCTTCGCTCGATCCGTTTCCGTGGTTCATCGATTTGATCGATCTGGTGCGTGAATTTGCGCCGATGACGATTTTAACTTCACCGTCGTTGTTGCCGAGTTGCCTCGAAGGTAAAGTCCGCTGGCTTCACCATCATTTCCCGAAGGTCAAGGGACGACTGTTCACCGATTATTTGATCGGCAATCAAAAACATCTTTTGGCGTAAACCGGTCGTGTGCTGATCGACGATGCGGAATCCAACGTCAATGCATTTCGAAAGAAGGGAGGCGAAGCAATCCTGTTTCCCCAAATTTGGAATGCAAATCACTCGATCCTGGATCGCTTACAACATGTGCGAACAGAATTGCAAGCGATGAGCAAAGAGGCCTTTTGATTGGTCATCCGATCATCACGAAACGGACACAACGTTGTTCAGGCTGCGAAACCGAAGATGAGTGTATCGTTGAAGATTGCACTAAACGCGCAGGAGGCAGCGGCATGTTCTGGGGGCCGCGAATATTGGATGAATGTTCATCGCCTATTCGGAAACGTCTCGAATTCTTCCCGCGATAGTTTCAGGATCCTGCCTGCAATCCAATATCGCAAAAACGTCAACTATTTCATTCTCCAAGATGTAGTAAATTGCGAACGGGAATTTACGAACAAGTTTTCTGAAGCAAAATCCTAACGATTCATGGATGCCCGCTGAAAGTTGAAGTGCGTCGAGTTCTGATCGAACAGACTGCTTAAAGTATTCACCAACTCCTTGATGCTGGTCATCGTAAAATCTTGCACCTTCTAAAACGTCAAGCTGTGCCTCTATCCGAAGCTTTACCAGCATTTTGCCATTCCTCAATCTTCTTGAATGCTTCGTCTATTCCTAATGCTTCACCTGGCATCGGGTTTCTGAGTCTCTCTCGCAACACATCCTCATGCCATTTTGGGGACTTGAAGTTGTTTGAAACACGTGTTAAGTCACGCCATATCAGCTCCATAGCCAACAATTTTTCGTCTTGCGAAAGTCCTTCTACAAACGTCTCTACAGTCATTGTTCACCTCCGGAATCAGTGTACATTACGTCATCGTGACACGCAAGTTCTCAAGAATTGTTACTACGTTGTCCCGTTCGGTCAATATAGCGATGAACTCAAGCAATAGGCACTCTAACTGTCTGAGCCACGGCACGGACTTGTGAAATTTGAATGGATGCTTGTCCCCGCCCGTCATTTATCATCGCCAGCGAAGACTGGGATGAATAATGACAGAACGGTGCAAAATGGTGTGCTCCCGTTGCCATGGGATTCGAACCCACCCAGGATTTATGACCACAGGCCGCGCCCGTTCCTCTTGCCTCCGAGAATCTGACATCAGGAGCACACCGACGTTTATGATATCGCAAGACGACGGAAGACCGGACACTGTTTCTACAAAACCACAAACTCCATTCGCAAAAACCTCGCATGGTTTGCTCCGCGAGTCCGACTGGCCCTCGCGGAGTGAATCAACCGGTTCGATAATCATTTCTTTGCCTGAACCGTCCAAGCGAACTGGGCGAAACCCGATTCCAGCTTCAGTCCACAGAGATTTAGTTTCACGGTCTGTCCAGCTTGCAAATCGGTCGATACGGGAGCTGTGCCGGTTACCGGGCCGCTGGCGTGCTTGCCGACAAGCTTGGCAAACCAACCATTCTTACGCGTTCGCTTTTCTAGTAATACGCATTCGACGATATCTCCTGCACGTAAGTCGCGAATAGGCGAAGCAGGATCAGCGCTCAGGCTTCCTTGCGCATCTGCTTGCGAATTCCCAAATGCATGGTTGGCGCATTTGCCCGAACGCACAGGCGTATCGAAAAACTCAAAGCGATAGCCACCTGCGCTTCGATCCAGCACTTCCCAATGACCTTCCACAAGCGTACCGACCCATTGCTCAATATAGACTTCCCTTGCTCGTCGGCTATCCATGAGCATGGACAATCGGTCCGTTCGCAGTTTGGCGAGGTGCCGATCCACAGCTGATTTCGCGAGACGGCAGGCGTCGCCAAGTCGGCTGCAGAGCCGAACGAGACCGACCGAACCATCGGCACGGCGGCACAAGATGCGGTAACGGCTGGTCGCCGGGGTTTGCTGAGCAAGACCATTTGATGTACTGGAATTCAACATGACACTATCTCCCTTACTTTTTAATACGAGCTCTGCGCGCGTACTCTAGCCACGAGGCTAGCGCCGCAAAGGTCGATTTGGGAGATAAATTGCGTTAAGCAGTCATGATGACGGTCCTTGAAATGAGGGAACAATTCTTCCAGCGGTTGATTAGACACATGGGTTGGAAACTTGTTCGCAAAGAATATGAACTTCCGTATCTTCTCGCTTACCTGAACTATCGCTGGTGAACCGATCGTCGGACAAAATTTTCAGAGCTTAGCTGATTAGCCAACAGGGATCATGAAGGATCAGAAGTCGAAGCGTCTGACAACAAGTCAATTGGTTTGCCTTCCGGTGTGCTCATTTCGAGAATCACTTCGCTCAAGCTTGCCAATGCATAAATTGGATAACAGGCGCGTTCCGCTTCGAGCCGTAATGTATACCGCTCGCACCATTCTTTGTCGCCTGTTGCACGTTCATCCAAGATTTCTCGAAGCAATGGGATCTCGTAGGCAGCTTCAAAACCAATCCCTCCAAGAGCTGTCGCGGCGTATTCTCGCAGATAGGTCGTCGTAGAGTTTTGGAGTAGGTCCAGCAATTTGGGGACAGCTTCAACCGCATCCGGTCCCATCGTATGCAGACAGCGTGCAAACCAAGCCACGGGGCATTTTCGCGGCTCGTTTTCTTTCAAGACTTCCACGACGATGCTCGCATTTCTTTTCGCTTTTCCAGAGATCTGCCAATTGGCAACCGCTGCATACGCTCGCAGAACAATGTCTTCGTTGTGTGTCAAATCCTTGATCGCGGGTAGGGATGACTGAGCGGCCACACCGAAGCTACCGATCGATAAAATTGCCCCTCGCCGCATTTCAACGTCACGATGGCCGAGGCTACGTAGAAGTTGTTGCAATGAATTTGAGCCAGCTACAATCAATGCCGCACAGGCGTCAAGCGATGTGGCAGTATTGCAGTCAAATGCTCGCTCCAAAGCAGAATTTAGCAAGCGACGCTTTTTCAGCGATGTGTAGATCTGGTCCAATGCAAACTTAGCCGCCTTGCTAACTTCGATGTCCCCGCAGCTTGCCCGCTGTAATGCCGGAACGGCCGGTAATGCTCGGAAGCCAATTCCTCCCAACAGTTCGCACGGAAATACGCCATAGTATGAATCGTATTGGGAGATAACCAGACTCCCGATCAACATCGGCAGTACCTCTGAGGCAAAACTTGGATTTGCGTAAATCGTTCGATAAGCATGTCCACCAATTTCCGGAACAACAAATTCTTGCGGAAACAACCCCTTGGCGACATGGAGGATGTTGTGTGAATTGGGGCCGATCACTCGGACATGAGCAATCGCCGCCGCAACCGAAGTAGACAAATCTTCGTCGCTTTCGATATGACGTTCCAGGCTTGGAATGGCGATCGAACCCTGAGGTCCAAACTCCCCAATGGCAAGCAGGATCGACTCTCGATGCCACTTGGTTGCTGTGTCAAGTTCTGTTACAAGTTGACCCAATGCGTCAGGTCCCATCCCGTTTAAGGCTCGACGCATTGATTGAGCAGCGCGTTCGTCGTGATCCAAGTTCTTGATCAGCGCGGGAATCACCTGATGGGAAATTGGGCCGATCATCGAAATCAGATCCGCAGCGTTTTCCGCAGTCCGTTTGTCCGCATTCAAGCACTCGAGCAGCGCCTGCAGACACTCATCAATAGTAGCCGTTTCGGGCAACCCAAGCCATTCGGTATAGTGTCGCAATCGCTCGATCGCTTCGTTCATGGCTCACTTTCGCACAAGTTTGTTCACCGTCCGACCGTCATTCCTATTGAGTTGTACTGTATTGTCGTCGATCCATTGTACTTTCCCGTTGAAACGCTCGCTACCAAACGTGATTTCCACGTTGTTTCCGTTGAACTGATAGGTGCAGCGTAGTTCAAAGCGAGTACCGTCAGCTTGTAGATGAGTCATCGTCAGTTTTTGATTTTCGAGGAATCGCCATTCGTAGACGCCGTCGTCGTTTTTCTCCTTCCACGTGGAGCCAACCAGTGTACGAGTCAGGCGCGACGGCACCTTCGAAAAGGTTGGCATCCGAGCAACAGAACCAGATACATCCGGTTCGTATGGATTGAACTCAAGGCTCGGCCTCTCTAAACCGACTTTGCGCGACATCTCGGGAGCGGAAGGCGGCAGCTCTCGGGACTCGTTGGCAAGTTCTTGTAGACGCTTACTAAAAACCTTACTGAGATGCGCAGAAACGGTTTCAGCAGTGCAGAAATTCTCCAATCGGAACAGTTCTTCAAGAATATCGGTTCGCGGTGCAATGATAGAAATGGTAGGCAACGCAGTTATGTTCAGTCTCCGAAGGAATAGATCACCATCCTTGTCGCGGGCTCGCTGTAAATCATGATCGTAGTAAGCAATAACGAACTCGGCTTGTCCTGCCAGCGCGTGAACGCGAGCGTCATCCAGTTCAGAAAGCTGATTGCTAGATGGGTTACTACCAGATGCAGTTCGAAATCCGGGATTGGAAAGAAACGCCACGACCAGTGGCTTGCTTTCCTCGACCGCGCTGATGAACGCATCACGAACGGAAGTCTTCCATACAATGCGATTAGGGGATGTTGGATCGGCTCCCCAAGAGTTCGGGTTCATGAGTGCTAGGACGCCGATGATAGGCAGTATGAATCGGACCATAATCATCATTATTCCTCTGCAGGAGAAAAGGAGTAGCTAGGCCAGTTGCCCTGCCTTCAATGGTATTCATCGCAACCCGGAACACCTGCGGACAATTCTTGGCTGGAAATCTTCATAGGTGCCCTTGGCAAAAAGCGAGAGGAAAACCAACGGATTCTATCCGTTCGAGTAACAGCGAGTGATTTAACTTGTGAAGCAGCTTGTCTGAGCAACCAGTCGAAGCGACTTCGCAATGATCAGGCAAAAACGTGAGGTACTCAGCATGCGATTCCGCGGGATGAACCAGCGTGATTCGATGCGAAAGATGCGTATCCCATGTGGAGCCCTTTTTTTTGGAAAACGCGTCCGTTTTTGCTGGGATCTGCGATGACACTGTTGAGCCGACTTTCCTAAACAACTTTTGAGGAGAAAACCGATGTCTTTCAAAAACCTGAGTATGACAGTGGTCCTTGGATCGATGCTCGTTGCAAACGGCGCATCAAACGCTGACGAGACGCGTATCAAAGTGTTTCGCAACCTAACATCCAATCTGGCCGCTCCTTCGCTGAAAACCGCTACGAAGATTCCTTGGCAGCCAAATGCATCGGATGCGTTTATAATGGCGGTTGACGAGCACCGACCATTGGTGAATGTCTTCACCAATCAATCTAAACCCGGCGAAAGCAATTTTAGCACCAAGTGCCTCCGGGACATTGAAGCCGATGGCTTGTCGGAGTTTCAAACGAAGGCCGTCTTTGTCAATGTAGTATTCAATGGCCCCGAATCTGGATTTCAAGATTCGTACGGTTTTCAACTCGCCCGCCATCTCAAGATAACTTGTGTTCCCACAATATCCTATATTGCCCCAAACAAAGATGCCCTCTGCGAAGGCTACCGTACTGAAGGTGATTTCTCGATCGAGGACATCAAGGAGGATATGGCGAAGGGAATCGCTTTAGCCATGCATCGAGATTTGACGTTTTGCCAACCAACTCCCGCAGACTTGGTGCGACAACTTGAAGAGGCTTGTAAAGCTGGTCACAGCGGAAAATACGCAGCCTGTTTTGCAGAGCCGGTTCATGCGTCAATCAGCAATCTGAACAACGCCCAAACTGAAGTCGGAAACGCGAAACGGCGAATGCTGAATGCGATCGATACTTTTTTCGGTGTCGATGTGGACCGCATGCGATTTGTCGATGATGACGAAGAAATGGCGAGCAAGCTACGACAGGTAACTAAGGTCGAATTGATCCATGCAACAAAGAGCGATGGCCGGATTCACGTCAACGTGGCCATCACAAGTCTTAACCGGCAAGGGGAGTTCAAAGTCGAAAAGATGAATTGCGATGCAGTAGAAGAGTGCTTCGGATGGCGACTGCTTGTCAAGGATGCTCAACAAGTCGCGAATGCTAACGACCAACACTCGACGGCACTCAAATCGTTGCCACAAGAATTTGACCGAATCGCCGACGATGTTGTCAATGGAAAGTACACCAACGCAGGCGATGCGGTGAAAGCTGCAACGATGGCTTACGAGCGGCAGAATGAAAAACAAAACCGTTTGTAGCTGAATTAGCAAAAATTCACTGAGTTCTGAATTCTTGCGAATTCAGCTACGGTAAAGTCTTTTCCGCCGCTACCCATAATAGAACTGCAAATCAAGAAATCGTGTATTCTGAGAACTAGGGAACCAAACGACCTAGGCCCTTTCTCAGGATACGATGCGATGGACGAAGAAAGCAGTTTTCAAGAGCTGATCAAGCGAGTGAAGGCCGGCGACGAATCGGCATGTAGGGAAATTTATGATCGTTACAAAGAGTACATCAAACGTGCGGCCAAAACAAAATTGCGTAGTGCTCGGATGAGGACCCTGTTTCAGTCCGATGATATCATCAACACAGTCCTGAAGAGCTTTTTTATTCAGATTCGCGAATCCGATAACCAATGGAAAATGGACACGCCCCAAAACCTAATCAGCCTGTTGTTGACCATGGCCAATAACAAAATCGCCAATCGATCGCGAAAGGAATATTCCAAGAAAGGTGGCGGTAAAGATACGACTGGTCAGCTTGAACCGGACGGACCGGACGATCCAACGCCAACTCCTGATGAGATCGCAGCAAATAGAGAGCAAGCCGAACTTTGTTGGAAACTGATGAGTATCGATTTGCAAGAATTATACAAAATGAGAATAGAAGAGAAGATGAAATGGAGCGAAATCG
>JBEBHM010001163.1:0-2025 GCA_040080875.1 Pirellula sp. | reverse complement strand
GATAGCTATCCCGAAAATTCAAATGGAGTGCACGATTCGTTCCAAAGCTCGAATCGACCGTGGAAAATCCGTCTATAACTCAACGAAGAACATCCAAAAATTTGTTAAGAAAAATCATCATGACCCTTGACCCCTTGACTCAGATGTCTTCGGTCCATCGGATTGTTCGTCGATTCCGAGTTCTGGAAGTGAGGCTTTTTCGCATGAATCAATCGCTGCCGATTGACAATGAGTAGTTGAGTTTAACGGTTTTCCAAAGAAAGCGAACCATCAATCTCATCAAGAACATTGCAAAGAAAGCATCAATTGCGATTCCAGCCTGGAATGGTATTCCACGCAACAAGTCCAGAAACTGACCGTACATCCACAACCCGATCAGTCCCGTCCAGATTGTCGCAAAGAGCAGAGCTAACATCCACAGGCCTTTGTCCGTTTTGTACTCAGTCATTGACGCCGCAAGAACGGCAAATCCAAACAAGTGCGCACCTGTCAAAATTCCAACGCCACCAAGGTTCCCTGAGACGAAACAAGCGATGATCGCAGGTATCATCATGATGGGAAGACGTCTTGTGATGGCCTCAGGGTCACCTTGTAGGATCGCGAGCATGTTTCTTTCGACGAACGGCACCATTCACCGAGTGGCGCCAAGTAAGGTCTCTAAAAATCCAGGCGGCGGACCGCCACTTCGGTGCAATGGATTGTTCTGGCTTCTTTACGCTGCTATCTGAAGTAGTTTTCCAGCGATTTCCTCGCTGTGAGTAAGCGGTAAAACATGCCCACCTCCGTGAATCACAGTATCGGCACTAGTGTAACGGATCGGGAAAGTTAGGTCACGGTCTCCATGTATCTGAAATAGTGGGATGCGATCCGCTCCTGCGGAAGGTTTCCAACTTAATGCTGCCGCACTCGCCCAACGATGCCATTCGCCAGGTGGGCCACCAAGTTTCATCAGACGCCATGTTGATCTTGTCTTAACCCGTCGCGGCCAATACGACGCAAGTATACCAGTTACGTTCATTGCAGCTTCAGCGGGAAGGGGCGCAAGCATTCGAAAAATTCGAAACCAAGGTGGCATTTCACGTGGAGATCGCACAGACGCGACGAGAACACAAGCCTTTGCATTTAGGCAATACGCAAGTTCACGAGCGACAATGCCCCCGAACGAGACGCCACAGACGACAGTCGGACCGTCTTGGCGAACGCTGAGGCCCAATCGATAAGCGTACGAGCTAATCGACTCGTATCGTTTCGGTCGTATCCAGTCGATTACAACCGCCGTCGGCAGTAACGGAAGTAGTCGTTCGAAAATGCGGCGATCCGGCGTCATACCAGTTAGGAACAAGATGCGACTCGTCATATGATTCCTGTGCCAGAACGACCAAGTTCACGGGGCGGCCGCGAACGACTCAACGATTCAAAACCGACGCCGCCGGCCGCTCCCGTGCAACGTCTTGTTCGCCCATCTTCGCTCGACGCTCAATCGTCAAACGGGGATGGACGTTTGCGTATGTTTTCAAAATGGTGCCGACGGCAAAGCACGCTGAGTTTCACGACACCGCGGTCACATCCGCCTCGGCGGCAGGTTTTCGACGAATCTTCAGGTCCAAGTTTATCACAAAACTCACGGTCGAGGCCACGCAAGACCTGATCTGCCGGTGGTGGATCAGGAGCATTCAATGTTTCCGGCCACGCGTCAAACCGTATGTAGTAGCGAATGATGTCGATCGCAGCGTTGTCATCTTGAGTACTCGCAAGCCGATCAGCCCAAACGATGCACTGTGCAACAGTGTCGACATCAATGGTCGAGCGAAGCCCACGTTCGGCGAAGCCAGCGGGTTCGATTTCTTCGTCCGAATCTTCATCGAACTCGGGACACCCAAGGTCGGCCTCGGTCTCCAGCGTCAGGTCAACCGCCGAACCAGCGATGTAGAGCCAATCGGATTCGTCGATTTGATTGCTGCGAATGCGCTTTATTACGGCAAGCAGATTGGCCATCGATGTCTCTGATGGGCGAACGACACACGT
>JBEBHM010001162.1:0-2030 GCA_040080875.1 Pirellula sp. | reverse complement strand
GTGATACTCGCCATAAGAATCGATTCTCAGGATCACGATGGAAAGCAGCCTCGCGAAACACAGAGGACTGTCGATAGGACCGACTGAGCGCGATCTCTCGAACCAAATTCTTCACGGACCAGCCGTCCTGGATGAAGCGTGCAGCGAGCGAGTCGAGCAACTCGGGATGACTGGGCTTGTCGCCCGTGGAACCGAAATTGTCCACCGTTGCTACGATTCCAGCACCGAACATGTGATGCCAAATTCGGTTGACGATCACGCGGGCCGTGAGCGGATGCTTTGGATGAGTTAACCATTGTGCTAACTGCAGCCGACCACTTTGGTCGGCTGGTATCTCGAATTGATTATCGATTCGAAGCACATGGGGGAATGCTCGCGGGATCCGCATCCCGGGCTTATTGATATCGCCGCGTTCCAGGAGAGGAGCGCTGACGATTTGATCTGCCTCAAGGACTCCCATTGTCAGCGGTAGTGCTTCGCCTGAATCCGATATTTTTTCGAGCTCTCCCTCGACGCCTCCCGTTTGCCAAAAAACGCGAAGTGCGTCCTGCAGTGTAAACGCCTTGTCCGGTTTCTTTCCACTGAAAGCAGCCTTAAGAGCTTCATCCATCTCGGCCTTCTCAGCCCGCAGTTTAGCAAGCTGGGCTTTCAACGCTTCGACTCGCTTCTTGGGAACGGACGGGTGCAGGATTCGCTGACCCTCAATCTTCGGTAGCTGTAACGGATCGCCACCTATGCGGTTGGATGGTGATACTGCCGTACCAAAAAATGTTTTCGTGCTCGCAAAGATCCCCGCTAGCGCATAGTAGTCCGACATGGAAAATGGATCGAACTTATGATCGTGGCAGCGGGCACACGCCACCGAATCAGCGATCACCGCGCGCGTCAAGGAATCGATCTGCTCGTCTACGACGTCCGCTTGAAATTGCCGCTGATCGACAGCGTCCAAGTTCTTGGTGCCCACGGCCAAGAAACCGGTTGCAATCAGCAATCTCGCTCTTTCGGCATTGTTGTCGTAAGGCAACAGATCACCAGCAACCTGTTCGAGAAGGAAGCGGTCAAAGGGAATGTCGTTGTTCACACAGTCGATCACGTAGTCGCGATATCGCCATGCATATGGGAACGAGATATTCGCTTCGGTTCCGCTTGATTCGGCAAACCTTGCAACATCCAACCAGTGCCTTCCCCAGCGTTCACCGAACTCCGACGATGCCAGCAGTTCGTCTACTTCCATTGACAGCGCGGCGTCTAAACCACTGGAGGCGATTCGACTTAGAAAATGAGTCAGATGCTCGGGGGACGGTGGCAAACCAACCAAATCGAAACGCAGTCGCCGCAAAAGCGCATGCGGCTGAGCGTCGGCTCCTGGGCTAAGTTCCTGTTGTTCGAGTTTGGCGAGAATGAAATGGTCAATTGTTTTCTTACACCATGACGCATCTTTGACGGGCGGCGGCTCCGAAACTCGCGGAGATTGATAGGCCCAAAACTCGCGACTGGCTTTTTCCCACGCTTTATTGCCATTCGAAGGAGTTTCCGTCCGTGGATCCGGAGCCCCAATTTCAATCCATTTTCTAAAATCCGCCAAGTGTGCATCGGAAAGCCGCTCACGCTTTGGGGGCATCTTTAGGTCGCTGTTGGCGTGCGACATCGCAGTCAACAGCCAGCTTGCCTTGGGATCGCCGGGGACCACAGCCGGTCCCCGATCTCCACCCCGGCGAGTTGACACTCGAGAATCTAGTTGAAGTTCACCCTCGGACGCACCCGCTTGAGCCGAGTGGCACTGATAACAATGTTCGACCAACACAGGTCGGATATTCGATTCAAAGAAAGCGATACCTGCTGGTGAATCTATCGGATCGGTGTTTGCCGACGACTTGGCGAGGACCGGGATGAATGATAGATAGAAACAAAGAAATACGCGACGGAGCATCATTAAACCAATCCGTTTGAATTTCAAATGGAAGTGCGGCAGGTCAATCGCCTCATTGCCAATCGCCGACTAGAGTTTGACGATTTAGTGAGGCCAGGAC
>JBEBHM010001161.1:0-2031 GCA_040080875.1 Pirellula sp. | reverse complement strand
GCTCCGTTCGATTCTTGGCACGGCCCGGCGGATCGCGCGGCTGAAATTCGGGGCGCGTGATGGCCGTCCGAGGAATGCGGCGTCGCTCCCTGAGAATGCAAACGATGGATAACAGCGGCGTTGGCGTCACGGCGTGGCAGAATCATACGACCATCCACCCGGTTGGTTTGATTGCGACACTCCTCCTGGGTTCCTTTCTTGTCGTAGGGCCACGGCGTTATGCTATTGTTCCCATGTTGCTGATGGCCTGCTTGATACCGACGGCGCAGCGTCTAATGCTGATGGGGGCCGATTTCACGCTCCTCCGAATTCTGGTCTTATTTGCCTGGTTCAGATTGCTCATACGCAATGAGTTTCATGGATTTGTCTGGAACCGGCTGGACTCGCTGGTTGTAGCTTGGAGTGTCAGCGGTACAATCATTTACACGGCAAGTTACGGTACCCAGTCGGCTTTGGTATATCGATGTGGAGTGATGTTTGATACGGTCGGCATGTACTTCTTCTTTCGATGTATTTTGCGAGAGTGGGCGGATTTTGAGTTCTTGATTCGCGCATTTATTCTGACAAGTTTTCCGGTTGCCATGGCATTCATCGTGGAACGCGCCACAGGCAGAAACATATTTGCCGTTTTTGGTGGTGTGGCACCGATTACCTGGGTTCGTGACGGTAAGCTACGTTGTCAAGGTGCCTACTCCCACCCTATTCTCGCGGGGTGTTTTTGGGTAATACCCATACCCTGGATAATTTCCGAGGTGGCGGCAGGCAGAAAATACTTGGGTGTCGCAGGTGTTGGAGCAGCATTGGTTGTTGTGCTTAATTGCGCCTCGAGTACCCCGCTTCTCGGGGTTGGCTTCATGATATTGGGCATGCTTCTATATTTTGTACGAGCGCATCTTCGCGCTCTGCGTTGGAGCTTCCTTCTGTTGCTAGTGCTATTGCATCTCAGCATGCAGAAGCCAGTGTGGCACCTGCTCGCACGCGTGGACCTCGTGGGTGGGTCGACGGGCTGGCATCGGTACAAGATAATGGACGCTGCCATCAACAACTTTTCCGAATGGTGGCTACTTGGAGAGACAAATCCCATGAGCTGGGGGGTGTGGCAGATGCGGGATATTACGAATCAATACATAATCGAAGCGCTGCGGGGAGGATTGCTTACGTTGGTTTGCTTTATCGCGATGATCAGCGTGGCGTTCGGCCTGGTAGGGAGTTCACTTCGTTCGTGCGAGGGGTTGAGCTCCAGGCGGGTACTGGTATGGAGTACGGGGGCGGCGCTATTTTCGCATGTATGTATATTCTTTTCGGTATCGTATTTTGGTCAAATTGAAATGCTGTGGTACTTGACACTTGGGATGATAGGTAGCCTGCCAGGAATGAGTTACGGCTCAAGTCCAATGCCCACTTCAAGTGCGTTGCTTGGAAATCGTCTATTCACGTTCGCGAGCGCGGAGAGAGAACCTCGAAGTCAGTCGAATCATGCGGGGTTTCGCTAACCAATGCAGCTCATTTCAACGAGATCCGGGAAAAGGAAAGTAGCTTAGATGTCATCGATAGGACGATGCGCGAAAAAACTGTCGGCACGATTAATCTGGGCTCTTCCCAGTGTATTCTCACTACAGAGGCTCCTTGGGACACGGTCCGGCTTCAGGTGCCTGGTCTTTCACGATATCAGTGACCATCCCTCGCCCTTTACCGAGGGCTTGGGCGTTTCCATGACAACGGCTGAATTTCGATCATGTATTGATTATCTTGTGAAGCACTATTACATTGCAACGCTCAACGAGATTCTCACAAGTGACGAAGTGGATACCGATGGAAAGCCTGCCCTTCTAATCACATTTGATGACGCCTATCGGTCGGTATATACAAATGCCTTGCCAATGCTGAGAGAAGAAGGAATACCGGCAGTATTTTTTGTGAATGCGGCTCTGATTGGAAACAGAACGCTTTCTACCGATAATCTCGTGACCTACATCGCCAACACTTTCGGTTTGTCGACGTTGGTGGGTTTCTTGCGAGAGCGAGCATACC
>JBEBHM010000406.1:0-7828 GCA_040080875.1 Pirellula sp. | reverse complement strand
GCAGCTCCTCATTTTCCCAGCGGCTGATCGCCAGCGCCGCCACTGCGTTTCCGATGAAATTGGTAATCGCTCGACATTCGCTCATGAATCGATCGATTCCAACCAACAAGGCCAGCGATCCCATCGGGATCGACGGGACCACTTCCAGGGTCGCGGCGAGAGCGACAAATCCCGCCCCAGTCACGCCGCTGGCCCCCTTGGAAGTCAACATGGCAATCACTAGCAATTTGATTTGGGCCGCAAGATCTAGTGGAGTGTTGGTCGCTTGGGCTAAAAAGATTGCCGCCATGGACATGTAAATGTTGGTGCCATCCAAATTGAAACTGTAACCTGTCGGCACCACGATTCCGACTGTCGACTTTGAGCAGCCGAGCCGCTGCATTTTGTCCATCAGGCTGGGCAATGCGGTCTCGGAAGAGCTTGTCCCGAGCACCAGGAGCAGTTCGTCTTTGATATACGCAAGGAATCGGAAGATCGAAATGCCACACAACCAAGTGATGCTGCCGAGCACGACAAATACGAAAAGGGCGGCGGTTAAGTAGAACCCGCTCATCAGGATCAGCAGCTTATTCAACGTTCCGATCCCGTGTACGCCCACGGTATAGCCCATCGCACCGAAGGCACCGATAGGTGCGGCCCTGACCACGATCTGCATGACAGAGAAGAAGACTTTGCCCGCTTCCTCGATCCAGTCCAGGGCGGGCTTGCCCCGCTCTCCCAGCCCTACCACGGCAAAGGCAATCAAGATGGACACAAAGAGGACTTGCAACAAATCGCCTGATACGAAAGCACCTAATATTGTCGACGGGATGATGTTGAGGATAAAGTCCGCCAAGTTCAGCGAATGAGCCTTGGCGGAGATCTTCTGCGTCTCCTGAAGTGCAGACGCTTCTGCATGGTACGTCTCGCCTGGCGGAGTGATGCCGACCCCAGGTTGGAGCACATTGACCACGACCAGCCCGATTACCAGAGCGATAGTGGAGACAACTTCGAAGTATAAGAGTGCTTTGATTCCAACACGCCCCAATTTGCGCAAATCGCCAGCAGACGCGATTCCGTGAACAACGGTGCAAAAGATAATCGGGGCGATCATCATTTTGATCAACTTGATAAATCCGTCACCGAGCGGTTGAAGGTATTTCGCGTGACCTGGAAACGTATAGCCAAAGGCGACGCCCAACAACACGCTGATGATGACTTGGATGTACAGGATTCGGTACCAAGGCAGCCTAGAACTCTGAGGCATCGATGTTGAAGTTGGCGGGGTTGTATCGACCAATGGAGTGAATCCCGTGAGCGGTGAATTTGAATGGCACTGATTCTAGTCGAACCACTAGGTGTCGAGTGCGTACTGGATGAAATGGAAACCAACAATCCGTATGCCCCAGTTTCAAGCCAGGATGAGGACCAGTCTCAGACCAATAGGCCACGCTCGTGGTTGCTGCGTTTCTTGATCGGATTTGCGATCGGTGCGTCTCCCCCAGGATTGTTGGGAGCGTATGGAATGCATCAATTCTCGGTATACGCAGCATCGTTTCCACCGGGAACTCCATTATGTGGCAATGCCGCATTGGGTCCCATGATGCTCATTCTATTTGTGGCACCTTTTTTGGGCCTCGTAGGAGCAATCATTGCGATGGCCATTCCGCATTCAGCGTAACTGCTGGTTTGAAATGCAAATCCATGCGGGAGATGAGGGTTCCGACGACTAGTAGGTCCGCCTCGGAGATGCGGAGCTGCGTCAGGTGGTTAACTCACCCATTTCAGCTTAAAATGCTGAGCATCGTCCAACCCGCCTTCCTAATCCTGCCCAACGTTCGTCGAATAACCGCAAAGAGCCGTACCTATGCTTAGCCTGAGTCTTGAATTGCTGTCGCAAGACGACCTGCCAAAACTTTGTAGGACTCTTCGACTTCGAAGTTTCGTCGCTGAGTTCGGTTCGTTGTTCCTAGCCGCGATCTTTCTTTCAACATGCCTACTGGCTACCGACAAAACTGACTTTGCACGAGACGTCCAACCGATACTCACGAAGTATTGTGCCGGGTGCCACAACGCGCAGGAAAGCGAATCGGAGGTGCGATTGCATGACTTCGAACATGTGATGAAAGGTGGGCCCGATGGGGCCATCGTGTTACCAAAAAACGCGAGCGGTTCGCCAATGCTGCACCTGATGACGGGACGTCTCGACCCCCAGATGCCGCCCGAAGACTCGCCGCAACCCACTCCTGACGAAATCAAGATCATTGAAAGATGGATTGAGCAAGGTGCTTTGGGAGGTTCCCAACCACTGCCGCTACGACAACGACTCAAGGTCAAGCCGATGACGTCGCTCCGATCTGGAGCAGCGCCGATCACTTCGCTCGGATTGCTCGGAAATCAACGGCTCGTTTTCGGCCACTACGATGCAATCTCGATCACCAAGAATCAATGGACCGAAAACCTCTCGATCGACGTCGTTGGCAAAGTGACTCAAATTCGAACAACCGCCGACGGTCGATTTAGCGTGGTGGTGGCAGGGGTGCCGGGCGTTGGGGGACAAGCCGTAGTTCTCGAGAACGCTTCGGAGACAGCCGCACCCAAATTGCTTCGTGTCATCGAAGGGCACAAGGACACGCTCTACTCGGGAGCGCTTAGTCCCGACGGCAGTATCCTTGCGACCGGTGGATACGATCGAGTTGTCATGCTGTGGAACATGGCCGACGGCAAATTGCTGCGGCGACTAGAGGGGCACAATGGTGCAATCTACGATCTCGATTTCGATGCGACAGGTCAGATCCTAGCAAGTGCAAGCGCCGACGAAACGATCAAAGTCTGGAGAGTGCGCGACGGCGAGAGGCTCGATACCTTTGGACAGTGCGAGGCCGAACAGTACGCGGTTCGATTCGATTCGCCGAGAGATCGCATCTTGGCTGCCGGCGCTGACAAGCGGATACGCGCATGGAAACTACTTTCCAAAGATAAACCGTCGGTTAGCCCGATGTTATACTCAACGTTTGCTCACGAAGCGCCCGTAACTTACATGTCCATGACGAGCGATGGCCGCTTTCTCTCAACCGCAGGCGAAGACAAACTGATCAAGCTTTGGAATGCAGAAGATCTGAGTCCTCTCGGTCAACTCGGGACTGTAAGCGACGTGCCCTCGGGCCTCGTTTGGTCACCTAATCAAACAAGCGTTTTGGTGAGCACGCTGAGCGGTGCCAACCAATCCTTGGATGCTCTGAAACTGATGCAGCATAAAGCGTCGAAATCGGGCTCGACAGCAATCGCTGAGTCGCGTCCATTCGATTTCCCGTCGGTGGAGCTGGCTAGTCTCGACGAAGTCGTTGGGCGTCGCACTCCTGCGAATGCCATGTCCATCCCCAACTACTGCATCGTTCAAGGAGTGCTTACCAACGAAGACATGCAAGGTGATTTTGCTGGCGATTGGTACGCTTTCGAGGCAAAAGCGCAGGATCCTTGGGTCATCGAAATCAATGCTTCACGAAGCGGCTCGCCGATGGATAGTTTTCTGGACATCGTCAATGCCGCCGGCGAACCTATCCTACGAACAAGAATGCAAGCCTTGAGAGAATCCTACTTCACGTTCCGAGGCAAAGACTCTAGCATTGCGGATGACTTCCGATTGCATCGCTGGGAAGACATGGAGTTGAACGAGATGTTATATACAGGTGGCGAAGTCGTGAAACTTTGGCTTTATCCGCGAGGACCAGACTCTGGTTTCAAAGTCTACCCTGGCTTCGGAAAACGATTTACTTATTTCGATACGACTGCCACGACGCATGCCCTCAATGAACCCGTGTGGATCGTTCGAGAGTTAGCCGACGACGAGCCAGCTGTTCCCAATGGGCTGCCGGTGTTTCCTATTTACTACTCCAACGATGATGACGCCAATCGAATCTACGGAACCGATAGCAAGATCACGTTCCGTGCAAAGAAAGACGGGCGATATCTCATCCGTGTTCGAGACTCGAGAGGCGCATCGAGCGAAAATCACAAGTACAAACTCACCGTTCAAAGACCGAAACCCCGATTCGATTTTCGACTTGAACAAAAGGAGATTTCGCTTCGACCGGGAGTTGGAACTGAGTTCAGCATCGTCGTTGATCGGTTCGACGGTTGCGAAGAAGATATCGAAGTAAAAATCGAAGGGGTTCCCAACGGTATCCAAGTCAAGCAACCGCTTGTGGTTCAGGCTGGGCAACACAAAGCCATTGGCTCATTGCATTCGCCCGCAGATCTATCATCCTTCCAAGAATTCAAAATGAAGCTGTCGTGCTCATCCAAATTCGGTTCCCAAGCGATCGAGAACAAGGAAAGTAAAGAGCTCTTGGTCAAGGTCAACAGCAAACCAGCTATGCAACTGAAAGTGGTGAAGATGGGGCAAACGTCGGATGCAACGCCCCTAACGGAACTTGAAATTCGTCCGGGACAAACGATTTCAGCCCAGCTGGTAATCGAGCGTGGCGACAACAAAGCCGATATCGCGTTTGGCGGAGACGACAGCGGTCGCAACTTGCCGCACGGTTGTTTTGTGAGCAATATCGGCTTGAGCGGATTGCTAATCCCGGCAGGGCAATCGGTGCGAGAAGTATTCATCACAGCCGCTTCGTGGGTCCCCGAACAAACTCGACCGTTTCACTTGAGGGCTAATGTAGATGGAAGTCCGACCACGCTGCCCATCTTGATTCGCGTAGTAAAGTGACCTTTGGAACGGAGCTGGTCCGCCTCTCGCCTAAAGAGTTTTAAGATATTCGAGCAAGTCAGCTCGCTCGTCTTCGCTAAGTTCGTTGGGGTAGTTGTGTCCGCTGGCAGACTTGCCGAATCGAGTTGTATCAAAGTACCATCGCCGTTCTGCTGGCCTGAGCCGTTTTGGAATCTCCACATCGATTTCGACTTGCAACCCGATCTTGCTCGTGTCCAACCCCAAGGCCGTGCGCTTCCAAGTTTTGGGGCGAGACTCGGGGTGGAGTAAATGCCATAAGGTTGGAATGCTACCGTTGTGAAGATAAGGAGCGGACGCCCAAACGCCATCGAGCGGCGGAGCAACATAACCATCTACCTCAGCGATCGTGTCTTGCCCGCCAAAGTTTGCAAACCAACTTTGCCCATAGTTTCTACGATGTGTCGTGCTCAGAGACTGCAATCGAATCGGATCGGTCCCCAACTCGGCTATCGGCACTCGCACTTCAGGGTACTCGTTTTGATCGTTGGAATAAGTCCCGTGACAGGCGGCACACGTTCGCTCGAAGGCAAGTTTGCCACGAGACGCCTGCTCCCGATGGATAGGCAGTGGGTACTTTGGCGCTCGAAGCTCGGACAGGAATGCAAACACTTGGCGAAAGTCATTCTCCCACTGTTTGAATTTTTCGGGACCATTCTGTCGGACGAGGATAAATTGCATCAATCCTCGATGTCCCTTGAACGCAAAACCGTCGATGTAGATATGGGTCTTTCTATGAAAATGCCACCAAGGCGGTGCGTCCATATCATGGTGAACCATTTCCTCTGGAACACGATTCGGGTGAACATTGAGTTCAGCGTCGCGATAACCCATCAGCGCAACGCCGAACATGACGGCGTTGCTTGAACCCACCGTCTTGCCAAGCGGCATGAACATGGAGCCAACATCCATGTGGGTGAGCGGTTTGCCTATTGCCAGTTTGATTTTGCGAACTTGTTCGGTTAACGACTCGAGTGCATATGTAGTGTTGGGGGCTCCAGGATAAGTGGCACCAA
The DNA here is from genome assembly GCA_040080875.1 of Pirellula sp. Classification (GTDB taxonomy): domain Bacteria; phylum Planctomycetota; class Planctomycetia; order Pirellulales; family Pirellulaceae; genus JBKCUI01. Next base: position 2,092 of record JBEBHM010000406.1, on the reverse strand, counting down.
AGAGATTGCCCCCGTGGCAAGCAAAACAGTTCATCACGTAGCGTTTGTCCGGCGTGACCGCATACTGTAACGGCATCAAAGGCTCATCCGGGCGCGGCGAAATGCCATACGCGGTCCACGTTCCTTCCCGAGTTCCCACTCGCAAAGGGGAATCAGCCAGGTTCCACACGTGTTTTTCTTTATCGAGCCTTATCAGAACCTCTTCGTCGAAATCAGCAGGCAAGTAGAAGTTGTTGACGAGATTGCGATACCCCAACTTGGCTTGCTCGGACATTCCGTCAAAAAGCTTGCGGTATTGCTCTTGGAGGCTAGAACGAATAACCAAAGCCTCCTCAGAATGCACAGCGTTTGCCTCAAGTGGCCCTTCGTCCGCATCCGCTACTTGGTTTGGGATCAAGGCAGTCGCAACCACGATCCATCCAATGGAAATGAGACGTCTTGCTGCCGCCGAACGAATGGTGCGAATGTCAACAAAGTAGCATGGTGGTTGCGTTGGGATCCACTTACTACAATGTTTCCACGCAGTTTGGAGAATTGAATTAGATCGGTTTGAAACAGTTGGGACAACTGTTCTACTATGATTCCAAACAGCTGGGACAGCTGTTTGGCGGACTTCTGGTGTCGTTCGAATCATGGACGTTTGCAGGGATTGATTGGTTTCCGACGGGCGTGCAATCGCACGAGACATTCTTATTCTATCCTGCAGGCAATTCAGCTTCACAACAACCTTTTTCGACAATAGCCGTCCCTTTCGGAAAAACTTGGGATGGATGGCAATTTTCTTTCCGAAATGGACTCACATGTTCAGAATTATACCGTCGCTGTTAATCGGCGCTCTTTTGCTCATCAACCAACGACCTGTTTTTGGGCAGCGATTGATGGAGCGTTTGGATCGCGGTATCGTGGCGATTCGGCAAGATGATGGTAGGGTTTTTGTCGGATGGAGACTGCTGGGAACCGAACCGCCAGATGTAGGTTTCAACGTTTATCGTGCCGACGGAAATGGGGATCCCAAGAAACTGAACGAAGTACCACTCACGGGGCCAACGCATCTGATCGATGAGCGAGCGGCGGTAGATGTTGAGCACTCGTATTCTATTCGTTCTGTGGTTGGTGGCGTAGAACAATTGGATAGTACCCGGTTTACTCTGCTCGCCAACGCACCCGCTCGAAACTATATCGAGATCCCATTGCAATTGCCTGAGGGGACAAACCCGGGTGATGCATCGGCTGCGGATTTGGATGGCGATGGCGATTACGAATTGGTTCTCAAGGGTATCCAGCAATCTCGCGACTCGGCATCGCCAGGCCTGACCAAGAATACCGTTTTGCAGGCCTACCAAACCGACGGTCGTTTGATGTGGACGATTCAATTGGGGATCAACATCCGAGAGGGCGAACACGATACGCAGTTTATGGTCTACGACCTGGATGGAGATGGGAGAGCCGAGATTGCGTGCAGAACTTCGGATGGGAGTGTGGATGGAACAGGAAAAATCATTGGCGAAGCCGGAAAGGATTGGCGCGATCTCAAGCCCGATTCGCGCTCCCTTGGAAAAAATATGAACGGCGCGGAATATCTTACTGTCTTTGACGGACTGACGGGCAAGGAATTGGAAAGTGCGAAGTACATTCCGTCGCAGTTGCCGCACGATGGGTGGGGAGGTATCGGTGGTAACTCCGGCAACGACACGACCGGTAATCGCAACATGCGGTTTCTTGCGGGCGTTGCGTATCTCGATGGCCAGCTACCCTCGCTGGTGATGTGCCGTGGCGTTTACGGACGCACGGTTCTTGCCGCATGGGATTGGAGGAATGGCAAACTAACGCAGCGCTGGGTGTTTGATTCGGGTAAGCACGCGAGAAGCGGTGCACCGTACGTAACGCAAAGCGCCACCGTCGATGCCAAATTGGGTCTAAACAAGATTGTGGACAACCAAGGGCAGTGGGATGGAGTCGTTCCCAATGTTGCCTTGGTTTGGGATCGCCGTGGCTGACGGCCCGAAGCTCTCGGGAGTTGCCGGATCCGCGGGTCTCGGGCTGGTCGGAATCGGGCCCGGCCGCTGGCTGGCCGTCGGCCCGGCCCGGGCCG
>JBEBHM010000405.1:0-7831 GCA_040080875.1 Pirellula sp. | reverse complement strand
ACACCCAACGGTCGCTATACACTCTCGGCTGGGCAAGAGGGCGTCGTACGAATTTGGCAGATCGAAGACGGCAAAATGGTAGGTGAATGGAAGTAGATTGGGAATTAGGAATTAGGAATTAGGAGTTGGGAGTTGGGAGTTGGGAGTTGGGAGTTAGGAGTTAGGAGTTAGGAGTTAGGAGTTAGGAGTTGTCCGCCTCGGAGATGCGGCACTACGTAGCAGCGTATCTCCGAGACGCTGGTATTCGACGTCGCCGAAAACTCGTTGCACGGATTCCAATTCGGCGTCGCATCGGGTTTGAAATGCAAATCCGTTCGGGGACAAGGGTTTCCGCGGCCAATACGTCCGCCTCGGAGATGCGGACCTACGTGGCAAATCAACTTGCCACCTGCCTAAAGAGCGTCGGAGATGGATTCTAGATCTTCCAATTGCAGTTCTTGGACGTTGGATTGAATCTTGGCGCCTGCCTTTCCTAAAGCGGCGACCACGAGAATTCTCAGCACGTTGGCCAACGGATGCTTCGTCCCCTTTTCTAACACGCGACGGACGACGCGATGGCTGCGGTTGAGAATGATCTCGTTCTTGCCAGCAGGGCTTCGCTCGAAGTGCTGATCGACGAGCCTTTGAAACCCCCTGGGCAAGTCTCCGTTTTCCCTCAGCTCGTCAAAGGTCTTCGCTAATTCATAGCGTTCGTTCACAAAGGCGATCACCGGCAATTTGCTCGGCGAGTTGGCGACAAAGATGTTGGAGTCGAGCGACTCGAAAAAGGACTTCCAGTCCTGCGTCGCTTCGTTGCGTTCGTCGACTCCTAAAATCGATTCGCAGAAATTCTCCGAGGATGGGCTGGCTGCCCTCAAATCAACTTGCTCCTCGGTGAGATCTCCTAACATGGACGCCATGAGTGTCTCCTCAAAGCTTCTCAACGTGTGCACACAGGGAGAATTGCTATTGGAAAAAAACTCGTTCAGCCAACTCTCCTGCCGACGGTCCGCATTGTACCAAACGACGTAGTCCGCTTCATGCTCGATTAGCGCGTCCGCGCGGCTCAGTTCCAGGATCTGCTCGACGGTCAATTCACCTTGCGACGTAATGAATCGATAGGTAGGGCGAAGGAGCGCGCGAAGCCGCTCGTCATAGACCGCCATCCCCGCAAACGTGTAACGATGCCAATGCAGGATCGACTGCCACCGATGTGGTTGATTGCGAGTCAGCTCGTCAAAATGTTCGTAGATCTCGATGGCCAACGAATCGCACACGGAGTCAAACACCGCATCTCGCACCAGATCTTCGCGATTCGAAGTGGGCGAACAGCTCGGCAACTCCAATACGCCTCGCAGGAAAGGGGCCCAAACCGGAACCAATTCGCGAATGTGTCGCGAAATGACCATTCGACGAACACTCACGGCGATGGTGGCATCGTCCGCAAAGCCTGGCGTGCGTTGAGGCGAGACATACAGAGCCCCTTTGATTGGAACGGGGGCCTCAACGGCGATGGGGATGACATCGAGCGGCGTTTCGCCAAAATACGACGCGATCTGCTCCTCGACAGACTCGGCATCCGGTGTGGGCTCTAGCCATGCGGCTTGGATCAAGTTCGATCTTGCTTTGGCGCCATTCAGATGGATCGGGATGGGCAAGAAATCAGCGTACTGTTTCACACCTGCCTCAAGCAGCTCCTCGTCTTCGGCAAAGACCGCATAGTTGGGCTTGAGTATCAGCGTAACCGACGTTCCTACCTCCGTCCTTTTGGACTTGGCAAGTTCGATATCCGTGCCCGCACCCGCCTCCCAACGTACGGCTTCTTCGCCTTCGTAGCGGAGGCTCTCCACCACGATTTTGTCGGCCAGCATGAACGCAGAAAACAAGCCGATGCCAAACTGACCTATCAGGTTGCTTCCATCGCGTTTGTTGGAATGCATCGAGACGTCAAACAAATCGGTTGCATTGCGTTTGATCAACCCGGTGATGCCGATGCCGAGAGTTCCAAGGTAATCCTCCGCCTCCATGGCGGACAATCCGATGCCGTCATCCGAAAAACGGAGCGTTCGATGTTTGGCGTCCTGTACCACATCGATACGACCAAGGAATGATAAGTCACGTGCACGTCGACGCATAATTGCATCGTGCGCATTCTGCAATAGCTCTCGAATTGGCGTATTCGGGTGACTATAAAGCGATGTCCCCATAATCTCGATAACGCCAGCGATATCGACTTTAAATGGGATGCGCTTCGCCCGACGCGGCGACTTCGAATCCGAAGGCATTAGGATTTACCCGTCACCTTTTCCAAAACTTCTTCCGCAACATAGATCGGTAACGGTGGTTGGAATGTAACGGCAACAGCGATCGCGTCAGACGGGCGAGAATCAATCTCAATCAACTCTTCACCCCGACGAAGTCGGAGCTGAGCAAAATACGTCTGTTCCTGAAGCTCGGAAATGACGACGCTCTCGATATCGGCCCCCAATGCCTCGGCAACGCTAACTATCAAATCATGCGTCAACGGGCGAGCTGGACTCGCCGAAGACTTCACCCGGCGTTCGATGCTAGTCGCTTCGAAAATTCCGATCAGAATTGGGAATTGCCGGTCCCCATCGACTTCTTTGAGGTAGATCACTTGGTTGTCACTGATCTCGCTGATGATGATTCGCGAGAGTTGCATCGGCACTGGCGTTGGCATGGTTTTGGCTGCGATTCGATCTGAGAATTATGGATGAGTGCTTTTCATTATACACGAACCAACCAGATCGACAGAATGGAATAACCTTCCAAATTTACTTGCTCAATGGCCATGCATCGAGCCACTCGATTTTGGTCTGCGTTGCTTGGTAGTCGTGAATGAGTCGACGATGCATGTCGAGCAAATGCCCAGCACCGTAAAAAATCGCCAATTTTTTCTTGCCATCTTGGAGTTGCTTTTCCATCACTTGAAACGCCTTGGTGTTGCGTTCGGTCAACAGCGTACTTTTACCGCTTTTGTCTGCGAGACCAGCCATTTGGCTATCCATCGACTCAAATTGCTCGGCCATGACGCGGCGTAGTTTGATGGTGTCTTTGGAAAGCATGGCCGCCATCATATCGGCTTGCTGTGAAGCCCCCTTCTTGCTGTTTTGAACGACCAGACCTGCGCCCATCATCCGCGCAAACATTGACACAAATCCATCTCCACGTTTGTTCATGTCCTCGAGGAAATCTTCTGGACTCATGTCCGCGTGCACAAAATTGGCCGGCGTATAATCCACTTCTTCCAGCTGGAAGGTGAGTTGCAAAACGTCCTTCATCCCCGTTTGCATCATCCCCAAAGGATTAAAGCCCCGCTCGGCTCGCTGCTGCGGTTTGTTGACCGAGGGGTCAGCCACCAACTCGTAGAGCATTGCATCGTAATCTTTGAATCGACGGTTTAGGTCCTTGTAATACGACTTCGTGCCAATGTGGACAGCACCGATAAGATCGACATAAGCACCTTCATTGCGACCGTTTAGAAATTCATACCTCGCAATGGCCACTTGCAACGTCTCTGGTTCTCCCGAATCCGATTTCTTGATCCGCAAGAAACTTACTTTCTCGCTCTTGGCATTCGACGGCGTATCAGTGTCTGTTTTCGTTTCTTGAGCGCGACCAATCGGTGCAGCCGTGCCGGTCGCCAGGACAACACATAACCCAGCACCAGTAATCCACGCCTTTTTTATGAAATCCATGTCTTGTCTTACGCAACGTTATGGAGGAACAGCCAACGAAAGTCTCTCTGCAAATATAGCGGATGTTTAGGCTACGGCCAGGAAAAATCAACACTCCACGTGCTTTTTTGACACGCAGCCAACATGGACGCTAGGGTTGAACCTGTCGAGGGGCTATCTACAACGAAGACCTGTCTTCAATCGACGTCTTCCCATCGTTCGTCTTCAGGCTCTTCGAATTGGGCCTCGTCAACGACGACAGCCGCTTCCTCGGCTTCTTCCTGACGGCGTTTTTTCTTGGGTTTAGTTGCCTTGGGGGTTTCCTCCCAACTATCGTCTCGCCGAATCTTGTTGTTGCGTCCCTTGGCAGCAGGTTTGTCCTCACCTCCGTCACCTCCAGACCGCATGGCTTCCCATTGTGCAAGCGTGATGACCACTTCGCGGGCTTGCGACCCGTTGTATTGACCAACGATACCATCCTCGGACATGAAATCGATCAATCTAGCCGCTCGTCCGTATCCGATTCCCATCGCCCGCTGCAACAACGAGCAGCTACCTCGTCCCTCCCGGACTACGATATCGACCGCCGCTTCGTACAGATCGTCTCGTTTCTTGAAGGTACCTAGTTTTGCAGGTTCATCATCGTCCTTCTTCGTCTTGAGCTGAACCAGCTCCTGAACAAAGTTCTGCTCGCCCATGCTGCAATGATCCACCACTGCGTTGATTTCGTCATCGCTCAGATACGTCCCCTGACCTCGCAACAACGCGCTCGTTCCTGGCCATAGAAACAGCATGTCCCCGTTCCCTAGAAGCTTGTCCGCTCCCATTTCATCGAGCACGACCCGCGAGTCCGTACGGCTTGCCACCTGAAAACTGATACGGGCAGGCAGGTTGCTCTTGATCAAGCCGGTGATGACGTCGACTGTCGGTTTTTGCGTGGCTAGAATCAAATGGATGCCGACGGCTCGACTCTTTTGCGCCAATCGAATGATGTGGGCCTCGACTTCCTTGCCAGAGGTCATCATCAGGTCAGCCATTTCATCCACCACAATGACGATAAACGGCAGATGATCTGGGATCAAGTCGGCCTCTTCCTCGTTTTCGGGTTTGAGCCTATCCAGCAACTCTTCGCGACCAAGTTGATTGTAGTTGACCAAATGTCGCACGCCGGCTCGCGCCAACAATGCATAACGCTCTTCCATTTTGTCCACCGCCCAAGCCAGAATGGCCTCGGCTTTTCGCATGTCGATCACGACTGGATGCATCAAGTGTGGCAATCGAGCGTAACAACTCAACTCAACCATCTTCGGGTCGATCATCAACATGCGAACTTCATCGGGCCTGCGAGTCATCAAGATCGAAGAGATAATCGAATTCAAACAAACGCTTTTGCCCGTTCCCGTTCGGCCTGCGATCAACAAGTGTGGCAGAGTTGCCAGGTCGACCGTGAGTGCTTTGCCGGAGACGTCTTTGCCCAGGAACAGCGGGATCTTTTGCTTGCGCACTTGAGGACCACTCTCCTCGATCACTTCACGCATGCGAACAATTTGACGTTGCTCGTTGGGGACCTCGATACCAACACTGTTTTTGCCAGGAATGGGTGCCACGATGCGTACGCTGGGGACTCGCAAAGCGATCGCCAGATCGTCTGCTAGGCCCGTGATCTTGCTCAATCGCAATCCCGCCTCCAACTCGATCTCATACTGAGCGATGACGGGCCCTGTTTCAATCTCGACTACCTTAATATTGAATCCGAAGTTTGCAAAGGTTTGTTCGAGAACCTTGGCTTTGCGTTTCACCTCTTCGGTCTGCTCGTCGTACGAGACTTCGTCCGACTCCGTCAACAGATCCAGGCCTGGCAAAACATACTCTTCGCTTCCTTCAGGGAGTTTGGTATCGTCCAGTTTCCCGAGCAAGTCTTCTTTGGGTTCCGGTTCTTCGACAGGCTGTTTCGTTTTTCGGTTCTTGACCTTTGGGCCCTTATCTTCTTCGATATGTGCAGCGTCGGTGCGGATTTTACCCTTGACGTTAGCCACCTGAACCGGTGGTTCTATGGCAAGCTCTTGTTCATCCTCTTGGCTGTGGATGTCATCTTCATACTCATCCACTTCGTCGTCGTCCAGCGCTCGATCACCTTCGAAATCGTGTTCGTCCTCCTCGGAGTACTCGTCGTCCTCAAAGTGCTCGCGAATCGTAGCTGGTTTACGTGAGCTGACAATCGTTTTGTGAAGGCTGTTTTCGGAGCCAGCACTTTTACCGGAAAGCAAGTGATCGTCGTTCGGCTCATCCGCAGTCTTTTTGGCGCCGAAGAATGCTCCGGCAATGGAGGCGAGCGTGCTCGACGCTTTCGGAAAGGTCAGGTCGGTTCGCGCTGGAGCTTTGGTTTGCGAAGCGAGATCGTTGGCCGTGAGACTAACCTCGGCTCGTCGCCCTATCCGAATTTGTGGACCAGATGCGGTCGTTGCGTTGGAATCGCCGGTTGACGACGCGGTCAACGTTGACAATGCGGCAAGGTCCGTGTGTGACTCGGCCGTCGAGCTCGAGATGGGAACTGGTTGGCTGTTGCCCATCGTCGTGATGGAGGTGGGGTTCTGACGAAGCGTGAGGCTCTTGGCTAGATCCGCCCGTGTGGGCGAAAACGTACCCGAAACCAATTCGCGATGACGTCGAAACGACCAACTCGGTACTCGAAAATAGCGAGCCGCAATGATGCTTCCCGTGGCTGCGTAGCCGAAATAGCGCAGCAATGCATACTCCGTGCTGAGCAAAAGCCCGCCGATAAAGGCAGTCATGATGAGGATCACCGAACCACCATGGGCCAAGTGATGATCCATCCACGTATTGCAGAGCGCACCCAAGTATCCGCCAGCTCCGATCGGGACAGGAATGTTGGTTTGAATTCCAAATCGTGTTGGCATGCAACTGACCGCGACCAGAATCAACGTCCATCCAACACTTCGTCCAAGCGGCGAGGCCCAAGGTTGCTGACGTAGCATTACCACGCCCGAGAGAACCATCAGCCCAGCGATCAAGTACGCACCGATTCCGGTCGCTTGCAAAAGCACGTCGCTGACCAAAGCGCCCATGTACCCGCAGGAATTCTGGATTTGCTGATTGAGTGGAAAGGAGGCATGCAAAGGCGAATAGATACGACCGAGCATGCCGTTAAAGTCACCCAGGTTGTCGGCTGCATCGTGGGTTAGTAGAGACAGCCAGAGCAATGCTGCGGCTGCAAACATCACTACGGCGCCCACGTCCCACCTGACTGAACGTTGATTATCCATCGCTCGCTTCCTTCAAGACTGTTCGTTACAATGCCCGCCCGCGTCTTGCCAGACATCCGAATATCTTCGGCAGTTTTCGGTCACACTCCTTAAAGACTGATCCTGCATTACGCAATCCGCACAACCCGCATTCTCATCGTCAGCGACCAATGTTTGGCATCTTGAATCTCAACAAACCTGTAGGTCCCACCAGTCGGGACTGCGTCAATCAAATCGAACGAATCCTCAAACCCGTCAAAGTCGGGCATGCAGGAACGCTGGATCCCATCGCTAGTGGTGTGTTGCTCGTGTTGGTTGGGCAAGCCGTGCGGCTGACCGATGCCATTCATTCGCTTCCGAAACAATACATCGGTCAATTTCAATTAGGCGCCACCAGCGACTCCTCGGACACCGAATCGGCAGTCACTTCCCTGGACAATTCGCCGATCATCGCCCAAAAGCAATTGCTCGATTCGCTTTCGCCGTTTCGAGGAACAATCGAGCAAACTCCCCCCAAATACTCTGCCGTTTGGATCGACGGAAAGCGTGCCCATGAACTAGCGCGCCAGGGAAAGACATTCGAAGTCCCAAAACGCCGAGTGATGGTGCATTCCATTGAACTTACGTCGTTCGAATTCCCAAAGTTTGAATTGACGATTTCGTGTGGAACCGGGACTTATGTTCGCTCGCTTGGTCGCGACATCGCCCGATCACTTGGTTCGGACGCGGTTATGACCAGACTCGTTCGCACAGGCATCGGTCCTTTTTCACTTAGCAACGCCGTTGATCCCGAGTCCCTCACAAGCAAAGCGGATATTGCGGCGGCCCTACTGCCAGCCAAGTTGGGTGTGCAACACTGGCCGCAAACTCGACCGTCGGAATCCACTTTGT
>JBEBHM010001160.1:0-2034 GCA_040080875.1 Pirellula sp. | reverse complement strand
TGTTCCTAGCGCATCGTTGGCATGGTAATAAGCCAATCCAAATCCATGTGCTATCAATCCAGTGACGACTTCGTTTTTGGAGTCACCATCGAGATCGTACGCGAACATCTGCGAGCCCCCATTCTGAGAAAACTTGTACGGATGATGTTTCCACAATTCGCCCTCAGATTGGCGACCCGGATTTTCCCACCATCCATCTTTTTCGATGAGATCCAATCGCTTGTCGTTATTGACGTCACCCACCCCAAGGCCATGCGTGAATTTATGGTATTTGTTGTTCGGAGAAATCTCGTTGAATTTCCATGGCTGTTTTGGATCGCGGCCAGCGTGCGATGCGTATCCATATCGGCCCTTGCTCGAACACACTAGGTCTTTGGTGCCGTCGCCATCGATATCGACAAAAGTCGGTGATTCATTGTCCGTTACATCGATAATGGTATTTCGCTGCCACATGCTCCCTCGCGATGATGCCTTGCCTGGATTCTTGTACCACCAGCTTTCCTCACCGGGAAATCCAAGCACGACGATATCAACGGATTGGTCGCCATCGATGTCGTCGGAATACATGAAGAAGTTCTTGGAGTAGCCAGCGGGGTCATATGGCTTGCCTTCGTAGAACAGACTCTTGGCTTGATAATCGGGTCCCCAATAGATCCATGGACCGACCGCCACGTCCCCTTTACCGTCAGAGTCATAATCGCCAAAGGTTCCCCCCTCCGAGTGGAATTCGTTGCTGAGCTGGATGCGTTCAAACGAAACGTCCTGCGCATCAAGATCCGAAATCCAGGTGGCAATTGAGAATAAAGGAATGAGGCCGATCAGCCCGAGGCGTGAACGTAGCCAATGGTTTAAGTGTGGACGCATAGTGATCTCGGGAGAGAGGATTCGAAAGGAAGGGTCATCCTATTCTAGCAATTGCGTCCTCGATCCCAACCAATGGCCGCAAGCTGTCGATCCATTATTTACGTAAAGATCACGTTGTCGAAGGCGTCGTCTCCAAGCTCGATGAAGTATGTTTCGAGAAGTTCGATCGGGTAGCGAACAAAGGAGTTTCGCCTCCAAACCCAATAGTCCCTGAAAAACCCTTGAGCAATCTGACAGAAATCATCCGTGGACATGCCTGCGCGGTGGATACCATAGGGCCAGATTTCCGAAACGACAGGGATTTTCGATCGGAGCAGATCGGCCGCCCCGCGAAACGCATACCCCTCGAACCCTTGCACGTCTATCCAAATCAAGGAAACGTTGGGGATGACGTTTTTGAGAATTCGGTCGAGACGATCGGCTTGCACGTGAATCACGCTTCGATTGGACTCGTCGTGCCTTTCTTCGGCTCGATTGCCGGATCCCTTTTCGATGCGACGCACGCGGTGATCTCCGTAGTTCCTTTTGCTAAGCTCGAATGCGAGCTCACTGGTTGCATCGGAAGCGGCCATGCGAAAGCAGTTCATTCTGTCTTCGACACCGTTCAAGCGAATATTTTTTTCAAGCAATAAAAAGTTGTTTGGATCGGGTTCGATAGCAATGGCGCTCGCCACCTGATTGTTCAGCAAGGCTCCGATCGAGATCACTCCGATGTTGGCACCTACGTCCAGCAGAACGCCTTGTCCCTCGGGTGGCAATAGCCCGAGTTGATCTCGGAGAAATCCGAAGGTTTTTTCCATGAGCTCCAATTCGAATTGGCCCTTGCAGTAGAGTTCTTTGCTAATGCCTCGGTCTGCGAAGTTGACCTCATAAATCCCTTGCCTCGTCGTGACTCTCGTGGTTTTTCGAATTCGCTGGTTGAGTTTCCAGCAGGCCGCTTTCCATTCACGTTGCACCGCCGTCGCAGCCGTACCGGGTAGATTTCTGAGTCTCATAATGATTTCCTGCGCAATTCCGTTGGGACGATCTTGCACGATATAACAGGCTATAGGCGTTAGGAGTTTAGGCTATAGGGAGACTACCCTGCCTTCTAAACGGCTACAGGTATAGCAAAACGATGTTACTCATCGCAATTCCAAGTCAACGTCTGCGCCCTGCATCAAAAATACC
>JBEBHM010001159.1:0-2040 GCA_040080875.1 Pirellula sp. | reverse complement strand
CATCTTGATTGCATCGCCGTCTTTGAACTTGGGATCGGTCAGCGTGTTTCCCTGGACGATCAACGCCGTGGGATTGTTGTGCAGGATCATATTCATCCGCGCCAAGCCGCTGGTTGCTGCGTCCTTTTCCTGCCCGTACAGCGTGACCGGCGTGTGAGCTTCGTCCGCCACTTTCAGCAGCAGCGAACCGGACCCGCATGTCGGGTCGCCAACCGTGGTGTCCGCGCTGGTTTTCGCAGTGCCGATACCGATGATCTTCGCCAGGATGCGGCTGACCTCGGACGGGGTGAGAAACTGCCCCTTGCTCTTGCCGCTCTCGACCGCGAAGTGTCGCATCAGGTATTCGTAGGCATCGCCCAAAATATCGTCGCCATCCGCCCGGTTCTTAGAGAAGTCGAGCGACGGGTTTTCGAAGATCGCGATCAAGTTGCTCAGTCGATCGACCATTTCCTTGTCGCTGCCAAGTTTTGTAGCGTCGTTGAAGTCCGGCATATCGGACAGCTTGTTGGCACTGGCGAGGGGAGCGATGATTTTCTTGTTGATCTGATCGCCAATGTCCTTTGTACCCTTCAGCGCGACCATGTCTTTGAAGCTTGAGCCAGGCGGAATCGTAATCGGCGCATAGGGCACCCCAGCATACTTGTCACTGACATATTTGATGAACAGCAGTACCAGCACATAGTCCTTGTACTGGCTAGCATCCATCCCGCCCCGCAGCTCATCGCAGCCAGACCAAAGTGATGAGTAAAGCTCGGATTTCTTGAGAGCCATTTGGACTTATTCTTTGGTATACGAGTTACTTGGTGACCTTGATCGGTCGAGCAGTCTTTTTCAGAAAGGCGTCTAGGTCACTTCGTTTGAATAGTCGGTATCCGTTCGCTGGGTTCTTGTGCATCGGGATGTCGCCACGCGCAGCCCATTTGCGAATCGTGTTCTGCGAGACACCGATGTACTCGGCGGCTGCTGCTGTATGCAAGTAATCAGTTAGTTTCGGCATTTCGGTTGTGGTCTCCAGCTCGCAATACGATCTGAACAGAGCGATACAGTCTAGCAAACCCTGCACTGCTCGGATACGCTATCTTTCTTCATTTCTCCTACCGAGAGGGACCGAGGTGACCACCGCAACCGCTAAGACAATCCAGATCTATTTGCCAACGGGTGAACCACGAGACGAACATGGGCAGACGCTAAGCGATGTCTATCGTGCTCCCTCCGAATCTAATGAGCTAGAAACAAACGGATAGTTCAGCTCGGAATCTCGCGGCTTATCGCACGCAAATAAGTTCTCGAAGTCTGCATGATCGGCTTGAGTTGTTGGGTAGTTCCTGGCTCCATGAGTGTCGTCGTACAGACGGAATTCGAAACCCAACACACGAAGACCAAACGATGCTCAAGAGCGCCAAACCCATGACCAACGCCTCGGCCGCCTACTAGACGGCTGACGTGGGTATAGATCATGGTGGCGGAGACATCGGCATGACCTAGTAGTTCTTGGATCGTACGGATATCTTTGCTCAATTCGAGTAGATGGGTCGCGTAACAGTGCCAAAGGATGGGTGGCCTCATCCTCCCGTTTTCGGTATGTGAATTCGGTTCGGCTGAACGAGGCGACGGAAACGGGAGGGATGTTTGGGGTTAGAATCTGATTGGTGTTGCACAACAACATTCGCTTGAAGCTGCGAGAGTCAACAAGAATCATGCTGCCAACTTTTGTAACCGAACACGAACTCGTTAAGAAATCACTTTCAGACTCACTCTATGTTGGCCGAACGAAAGGTGCGGGATTCGCTAGCGAACTTCCGGAGCGTCACTACAAAGAGGGAGACAAACATGGGAACTCTAAATCAGGACAGAAAGACGATTCGCGGGAGTTCAAGCAATCCGAAGCAGAAATGTTTAAGACTCGCGAGGAGTTGATGTTGCTATCGAAGGAAGAAATTGTCGGGATCTGGAGCGATCTTGGGCCTGCATTAGATCGCGCGCTCCGACCGTGCGTTTGGTCGGAGTGCGACGTGCCCTGCTCCTGATCCTGGTCCTCCC
>JBEBHM010000404.1:0-7857 GCA_040080875.1 Pirellula sp. | reverse complement strand
GACTCTAGGCTGTAGGCTGTAGGTCAAAACCAAAACTATTTGGACTTCGTTCAGTGTAGGTTCGATCATCGATGCTGAACATAGAAATTTCCGACTCCTGTCAATAAATTGTCGTTCGCATAGGACCGGGTTTCCGTAATCCCGTTGCCCAAAACATCGCTCGTCAGCCGTCGGCCCGAGTCGTAGGTCCGGGTGCTGACCGTGTTGCTGTCGATCTTGAGCAGATTCAGCGCTCCGGTTGGGTGGTTTGTCCGCTCGGAAATGGAATTGTCCGGAAGTGTGTATTTGGTCAGTTCGTTGCGGGTGTTGTATTCCGTGCCGATCGTGTAGGTTTGGCTGGAAATCGTTAACGCTTCGGAGGCTTTGCGTCCTGATGGGTCGAACGTGTAGGTGACCGTGTTGCTGTACCGGCCTGAGACCGCAGTGAGCATGCGCCCCGCTCGATCGAACGTGAACGTGTCCGTGTCGGCGATGGTGCCGGAGGGACTGTTGGCAGCCGTGCGGTAGTTACGGCTGGTCATGCGTCCCGCTAAGTCGAAATTGTAGGAGCATGTATCGCCCAATTGGTCTTCGCGGCGTTTGACTCGCCCCGCGTTGTCATAAACGAAGGTGACTTTACCGTAGGTACTTTGGCCTGGACTCGAGCCAGAAGTATGGTCGGGATAGGTTTCGGTAAGTTTCGATCCACGCGTGTCGTAGGTGTAGCTGGTGGTTTGGCTTTGCGCATCGGTGAGCGATGCGAGTTGGCCAAGGGCCGTGTAAGTGAAGCTGGTGGCGGCGCTGATTCGATCGGTAACCGATTTGCGTCGGTTGCGTGGATCGAAGACGATGATGGTGTTTTTGTTCTTGGCATCGATTTGTTTGATGGCATTGCCAGCTTTGTCATATTCGGTTTTGGGTAGCTTTACTTCAATTGCCAACAAGGTTAAATTCTTTGGGTCAAGTCGCACACACGCTTGGCAAAAATCTCGTCACTAAGGATTGCCATCGATGAAACGTCGACTTGAGTGCGAACGGCTGGAGTGTCGTATTGCATTAGCGATTGATCTCTTCGCCCCTTCATCCGACGGAATATGGGAACTCAGGCCTCGTTTGCCCGCGACTCAAGGGGGAGAATCGTACATTCATCCCACTTCCTATTCGACGGTCGTTTTAGATTCCTTGATACTTGGCGAGAAACTAGCTCTGGCCCCGCCAGAATTCAGTCTTGGAGCGAGCGTGTCACCTCTCGAGATAACGTTGCCGACGCCCGATCATGGATTTTCACGATTTTCGATTGTCGCCTCTCCCATCATGGAACCGGAACTCGCGGCACAATTTCCTGAGTTGAGGACGTTTGCCGGTCAGGGGATTGACGACCCAGCAGCTAGTCTGCGTTTCGATGTGACTCCGCAGGGTTTTCACGCACAAGTCTTAAGTCCGAACGGCGCCTATTACGTAGATCCTTTTTGGCACCTCGACGACAGTGTCTACATTAGTTACTACAAGCAGGATCTACTTCGGCGCAGCGATCAGTTATTTGTAGAGGGAATCATTGCTGAAGAGTCTGCATCCGAAATCATGGGAACCGATAGTTTCACCAGCATGTATGCCGGCGATGAGATTCCAGACAATGAATTTGAAACAACAATAACAAGGGTCCCGAAAGGTAAGGAGAATAGCGCGGGGGGGAAAACGCTAGACCCACCGCAACTCATGCGTTCGGGTGCACAATTGCGAACGTATCGAGCGGCGGTCGCGGCGACAGCTGAATACACCACGTTTCACGGCGGGACAGTCGCTAACGGACAGGCCGCGATCGTCACGGCTGTTAATCGCGTTTCTGGGATCTACGAATTGGAATTAAGTGTTCGCTTGGTGCTGGTGGCGAATAACTCGCTGCTTGTCTACACGAATGCTGCCACCGATCCCTATACCAATGGGAACCCTAGCCAATTGATTTCGCAGAACCAAACCAACATTGATTTGGTTATCGGCAACGCCAACTATGACATCGGACACGTTTTTTCGACGGGAGGTGGTGGATTGGCGGGATTAGGTGTGGTCGGTGTAACAGGACAAAAAGCTCGTGGAGAGACCGGAACAAACGCACCGATCGGCGACCCGTTTTATGTGGACTATGTTGCCCATGAGATGGGGCATCAATTCGCTGGCAACCATACCTTTAACGGAACCAATGGAAGCTGCTCAGGGGGAAATCGGAATGCGGGAACTGCGTATGAACCAGGAAGCGGCACGACTATTCAAGCGTATGCGGGCATCTGCGGTGTCGATGATTTGCAACCGAATAGCGATCCCTATTTCCACTCGGCTAGTTTCGATGAAATGGTCACGTACACAACCACCGGAACTGGAAATGCAGTCGCGACCATCGTAAACACATTGAATAGTGTTCCGAAAGTAGACGCTGGCGTGGACTTTGTGATTCCATCGCGAACCCCGTTTGCGTTGAATGCTGCTGGACTCGATCCAGATCCCGCAGACTTACTGACCTACAATTGGGAAGAAAGAGATCTTGGCGCCGCTCAAACGTTGAGTGCTAACGACAACGGCACCAGTCCATTGTTCAGATCATTTAATCCTGTCGCTAACCCGGAGCGAGTCTTTCCTCGTCTTTCCAATTTGATCAACAACTCCACTTCGATTGGTGAGAAACTTCCGACAACCAACCGAACGTTGAGGTTTCGCGCGACAGTTCGCGATAATCGAAGCGGTGGTGGAGGAGTCAATACAGACGACATGCAAATCTCAGTCATTGACACCGGCATTGGATTTTCGGTAACGACCCCGAATACGCCGCTTAACTGGGTCAGCAGTTTCACTCAAACCATCACCTGGGAAGTTGCAAATACAACAGCCGCTCCCATCAATACGGACACGGTGAATATATTTTTATCAACCGATGGCGGTCAGACATTTCCTATTCTCTTGGCATCAAATACCGCCAACGACGGGACGCATGACATTACCGTGCCGGACATCGCGACAGCCAATGCGAGGGTCAAGATTGCGTCGTCCAATAGCATATTCTTCGATATTTCGAATTCCGATTTTACCATCACAGGTGGAGTCAACACCGCGCCAACCGTATCGAATCTGTCCAACCGATTGTTGACCATGGGTGGAGCAACCGGCGCGATCCCTATTACGATTGGGGATACCCAAACCGATCCAGCAAATTTGGTGGTAACGGCTACCTCATCCAATGCCGCGCTCATTCCCGTTTCCAATATTACGCTGGGTGGAAGCGGTGCCAATCGCACGATATCGCTCGTGGGTGCATCGGGACAATTTGGTCAGGCCACAGTTTCCGTCAATGTGACCGACGGGGGTGGTTTAGTGGCGCAAGAGTCGTTTGTGGTGATGTTTGAAAAAGTGGTTGTCTGCACTCCTTATCAATCCTTCGACAGTGTCTCGGTTCCAAGTCTTCCTTCAGATTGGACCACTACGGCCACAGGGGTTGCAGCGACGAATTGGATTACCTCTTCCGCTAGTAGCTTCAGCGCACCCAACCATGCGTTTGTATCTAGCCCAAGCAACATCAGCGATAGTAGATTGACTTCGCCCATCTTTGCGGTGAACGACTCGAACAGCGAGATTCAATTCAGAAACAACTACAACTTGGAGGCAACATACGACGGAGGTGTTCTCGAGATCTCCATCAATGGAGGTGGTTTTGCGGACATTCTGGCTGCTGGAGGAAGCTTCAAGTCCGGTGGATACAACGGTACGCTCGACACCGGTTTTGAAAGTCCGATTGGAGGACGGCAAGCATGGACAGGGAATTCTTCAAGCTACGTGGATACGGTGGTCAATTTGCCCGCCTCTGCCATCGGCAACAATGTTCAGTTGCGTTGGCGAATGGGCACCGATAACTCAGCGGCGTTGACTGGTTGGCGAGTCGATTCGATCCAAACCTGTGGCGTGCAAATCAACGCTCCCGCGACGTCGATCGCTTTGTCTCCTACAAGCAGTAGTTTGGCTGAGAATGTGAGTACAGTGTCAGCGACTGCTCTATCAACAATTTCGGTAACTGACGACGGTTTCGGTACGAACCAATTGTCATTATCTGGCCCAGATGCGGCCAGTTTCGATATCTCAGGTAATCAACTTCGGCTCGCTGCAGGTGTCTCACTTAACTTCGAAGCCAAGGCGACTTACAACGTCACGGTCAACGTCGACGATCCGACTGTAGGAGGTACTCCCGACCAATCCGTGAGCTTTGTACTGAATGTTACCAATGTCAACGAGTCACCAAGCATCAGCGCAAGTTTGGCGAATGTCTCTGGCAATGTGTTGACGCTTTTGAACAATATGGGGACGTGGAGCGATCCTGAAACGGGCAATGTCGATTTGTCTACATCCATTGGGACCGTTATTAAAAACGCGAACGGAACTTGGAGTTGGGCGTATACTGCTTCTTCGATTGTCAACAACCAAACCGTGACCATTTCTGCCACCGACGCCGGCGGACTTGTGGCCAACACATCCTTTCAACTGAATGCATTCGCTGCGGTGAGTGGCGTCAATGTCCTCTATGCTGGCTCCACCTATTTGGACCTTTTGGGTGTTCCTGGAGCGCTCGAAACGAATAAGACATTCTTGCGTCCAGGAGCAGCTCCAATCACGACCTCGGGCGCCAACGTGGTGAACTACGCTTTGGGAATCAATGGAGTCGTCCTCGATGTTGCGGGCTTGGCGAACAACACGCTCACGGCGGATGATTTTATTCTACGCGTGGCACCTCTGGGAGCGAGCGGATTCGTTTCGCCGTCCGAATGGCTCTCTGCACCGCCCCCAGCTTCGGTCAGTGTTACTCCGGGGACAGACACCACCGCTGCTCGCGTCCGAATCGGATGGCTAGACAACGAAATCCAAAACACATGGCTTCAAATCATTGTAAAATCCAACGCCAATACCGGGCTCGTCAACCGCGAAGTCTTCTACATTGGGCACGCCATGGGGGACATCAATGGAGTTTCGCCCTATCGCGTCACTGCGGTCGAGCTTTCAGAAGTCCAGTCGGCAATTTCAACAACCATCGTTCCAGTCACCGATCCTAAAGACTTGAACAAGGATCGCCGCGTGACTGCATTCGACCTGTCGTTCGTTCAATCGCGAATAGCGATCACAGTGCTGTTGAATGACATCACGATTCCGTCGGTCGGTTCGGCAGGGGAGGGTGAATCAAGCGAATTGCAATTGAATTCAGGCATGTCCCTCATGAAACCAGGCGACTTCGAGTGCTTCTACTCGGAATTGGGACGAAAAAAATTGCCAACAAGTGTGATTTAGGGTATCGTCTGCGTTAAGATATAGCGATTCAGCAAACGGGGAGATCCACAATGCAAAAACTAGTCGGAGCTTTTTTAGCGACGGTGCTATTGGCCCAAACTGGTCAGGCGGCGATCGTCTTTAGCCTTTCGCCCGCAAGTCAGACAATTCCTCAGGGAACAAACGGTCTTTTTAATTTGTTTATCCGGTCGGATACGACTCCGGTCATTATCAATTCGCTCGATGTAAACGTAGTTGCCGGCGCGGGAAATGGGACCGGCGGGATATTTCTGGCAAGCTCCACCCAGTTTTTGGGTTCCACGGCGTTTGACGTGACCACCACTCCTGGACAAGCTTTTTCGACCAATTTTCAACAAGGTGGTACAGAGATTGGAACTACCAACACGCTTTATGGCATCTTAAATTTGCGAACGGTAGGTGTTGCTCCTGGCACTTACAATATGCAACTCAATAATTTGTTTGCGAACAACCCCGTTACCTCGAGCGTACCAACTTTGGCAATCAATGCCACTTACACGATCGAGGCTGTTCCAGAGCCCGGAACCTTTGCTCTTGTTGGACTTGCAGTATTAGGATTTGGATCAGCTCGCTGGATTAGGAAAAAGTACAAAAAATAGGGTCGAATCCTCGCAAGATTTCTCGCTGGGCTTTCGATGGTAACCTAGCGTATGCTTGATCGAATCCTTAATTTTCTGTCCGCCAACAGACAACTTCGCCGTCCCTCAGGGACGTTTCGACGTCGTCCGCCTAGGACGCTTCGGCTCCGACTGGAATCGTTGGAGGCTCGAGATCTTTTCGCAGGTTTGCCTTTTGGAGCCGTACCGGACGATACCGGCGAGTTCATGCTCGGGCGGATTGCGGTTACTCCCGTGTTCCTTGAAAGCAACGGCCAACTGGACCCGAGCACCGAGAATTGGACGCCGAGTCAGAAAGCGTCGGTTTTAAGCAACATTCAGACCGGACTCGCATGGTGGAAACAGTTGCTTGCAACCAAGAGTTCCGTGCATTCGCTGGATTTTGTTATCGACGCGACTTACGTTGATAACCCAGCAGAGACTCCCTACGAACCCATAACACGCACATCCAACGCTTACATTGATTGGGTCTCGCGGTTCTTAGTTGATGAGGGGTTTTCGGAGAGCACACAGCTTGAGTCCAATGTGCGAGCTTTCAATCACTCGCAGCGAGTCAAGTTGGATACGGATTGGGCTTTCACCATTTTCGTTGTCAACTCGCAAAACGACGCCGATGGTAGTTTTGCGCCCGGTGGCTCCTTCGATCGTGCCTTTGCGTTCGCGGGCGGCTTGTTCGAAATTGTCCCGTCGACCCGTCCGGCTTCCACGTTTGCTCACGAAACGGGCCACATGTTTTGGGCTCGAGACGAGTACATCGGAGGTGGCAACTATTTGCAAAAGCGAGGCTACTACAACGCTCAAAACACCAATGCAATTGACTTGAACCCAACCCAGTCTTTCGTGCAAGCCGACAGTATCATGTCGAGCGGCGGTGCGCTGGATCGTGCTTTCCAAAACGTCGTCAGTCCACCTTCCACCTTGGCACAGATAGGGTGGGTTGATTCCGACAGCGATGGAATTTTTGACGTGCTCGATGTACCGCTCAAGCTTGAGGGGCTTGGTCAATTCGACTCCGCACTAAATGAGTACTCCTTTGACGGACATGCAACTGTCCAGACGCTCCCCAATTCGAATAGTTCGGGCCTACAAAACGACATCACGATCAATCGCATCGATCGAATTGAGTACCGATTCAACAACGGCCCCTGGCAGGAACTATCCACGCATGACGAATATCAAGTCGATTTGAATTTCAAGATTCCAGTTCCGACTGGCACCCTTGGATCGATCGAAATTCGTGCAGTGGAAGCCACGCTTGGAACAACGAGCAATGTGTTTTCCGGAACGCTTAGCCAAACTCGAGATACGGCGGTCGTGGCCGGGATCCAGGGTTTTGCTTGGCAAGACCAAAATCAAGATGGCCAATGGCAATCCAACGAGCAGAGTCTATCCGGTAATCGCGTTCGCCTGGTTGACAACAACCGCCAGCCGATCGTCCTGCAACAGTCACTTGAGCCCGATAATTTTCCTGATGGGCTTATCGCAGCGAACCAAAGCGGAATTTTGATTGAGGCGGTGGGTGACGATTCCAATGGGACGGTTGGCGTTTTTGCAGATTCGGGCGCCACCACAGGAACCAAAGTGTTTCGGCCATATTCGCCGGCGCAACTCAGCTTCGTAGATGGATTTCGCGGCGAACAGCAAAAATTGAGAGTAACGTTCGCAATCCCAACCACGAGTGTTTCGATCGACGCAGTCGCATCGAACAATGGAACGGTTGCGAGGCTGGATGCTTACAACTCGGACGGAAAAATACTTCGTCGATACCAATCCCCTTCGATGAACAGCGGGGACATGACCCGCATGCAAGTTGTTGTCGACACACCCGAAATCGCATACGTCATCGCGAGTGGCTACCGAAACAGCAAGATCAAGCTGGACAATTTGATCGTTGGGCCAGACACCGAAACGCAGACATCGACCGACG